>JAJDAX010000148.1 GCA_029261615.1 Nitrospinaceae bacterium | reverse complement strand
GTAAACGGACGACGTTTCCTCTTCCAGTTCTTCTTCAGAATCATCATCCGGTTCTTCTGGATGAGAAAAAAGATGGGTGCCGCCGTAGGGGTCAGTCATGTTCCAAGTCCATCTGTTATTTATTGGTGTTCGCTTTAAAAGCTTCAAGCGTATTGCTCATCAACATGGCAATAGTCATGGGTCCGACACCACCGGGGACCGGTGTGATGTGTGAGGCTTTTTCTGCGACCGCGTCGAAATCGACATCACCGACCAGTTTGCCGTCAACGCGATTTATTCCAACATCGATGACCACAGCGCCTTCTTTAACCATGTCGGCTGTAACAAATTTGGGACGACCAATTGCCGCAACCAGAATATCCGCTGATCGTGCCATCGCCGGCAGGTCCTTTGTGCGCGAATGGCAGATGCTGACTGTGGCGTTTCGTCCAAGAAGCAGATGCGCCATGGGTTTTCCGACAATATTGCTGCGTCCGAGGACAACAGCGTGTTTGCCTTCGATATCGATTTTGTAATGATCCAGCATCTCGATGATTCCCGCCGGGGTGCAGGGCACCAGCTTGGCTCCACCGGTTGCGAGGTACCCAACATTGACCGGATGAAATCCATCGACATCCTTCGCCGGGTCGAGCGTCTCCAAAACCTTTTGCGAGTCGATGTGCCCGGGAAGGGGTAGTTGAACGAGAATCCCATTCACCTCCGGATTGGTATTGAGGTCCTTAATATGCCCGAGCAATTCACTCTGACTGATACTCTCCTCGAGGTGCAGGGAGTAATTGTTGAATCCCATCTTTTCGCAGGTTTTATTTTTGTTGCGGACATAGACAGTCGAGGCCGGGTCCTCGCCCACCTGGACCACGGCGAGTCCGGGAACCTTGCCGGTTTCGGCCTTAAGATCTGCAACTTCGCTCGCCACCCGGTCCTTTACTGACTGGGAAACGGCTTTTCCATCAATGAGTGTCATGATTATGGGGTCTCTTGGAAAAAGGGAGAACGATCAGAGGAACATTCTAACAGTTTCGTCAAAATGTTCCGACATCTGGGTGATATTTGGGGCCAGTTCTTTGGGGTCTATGGCGATTCGGTCCCAAGTGTTTTTTTGCAAACGGGGAATACTGAACTCTTCTGTTTGTGCCAGGTTCATATCGTGGACAATATAGTCAGCCGTGTGAATTATGGCCGCCTCTTCGCTGTACTTCGGAGCGCTTTCCGGATCATGGTGATAGGCTACCGCGTGGACTAGTCGCTCGGGAATCTCCCAATGACGAAGCAGCGCGCCACCGACTGCTGCATGGTCAAACCCCATTTTTTGATTTTCAATCTGACTCAGGTTTTCCTGAGTATCCTGGCTTTCAGTCAACGTCTCACGGGCCATTGCCGGCTCCTTCATGTAGATGATGAGACGTCCCAGGTCGTGCAGCACTCCTGCCAGATATAACCGCTCTACGTTTTCATCACCGCGCACAAGGCCGATGGTTCGTGCGGCCATGCCGGTAGCGATGCTGTGCCGCCAGAACTTTTCCATATTGAACAGAGTGTTGGGGATACCACGAAACTGGTAAATCACGGCAGTTGCCATGGTCAGATTCGCCATCTGATCCAACCCAATAATGGTGAGAGCGTGACTGATGGTTTCGACTTTCGAGGAAAGAGCAAAAAAGGAACTGTTCACGACCTTCAACAAGCGGGCGGAAAGGCCGGGGTCCAGGCTGATGATTTCGCCGTAGTCCGCAAACGATTTATCAGGGTTCGCCATCGCCGATTGCAGCTCATAAAATACTGCAGGCAGACTGAATACCTGATCGCCTCCGACCAGGAAGTCTTCGGGCTGGCTATACTTCAAGGGCCTTCCTCCTTTAGGGTTCCTTGTAATCAGTCTATCTCAAGTTCCTTGATCAGGCGGGATAAATAGGACCGTTGAACATCAAGAATTTTGGCGGCCTTGGTCCGGTTACCGGCGGTGGACTTCAGGGTATTGGTAATAAAAGATCGCCGGAACGCATCGCTCGCTTCTTTCAGGGAAGCCCCAACGTTGATCTCGATCTGAGAATCCGATGATTCAAACGGGAAGGATTCAACTGTCAACTCTCCGGAGTCCTGAAGCACAATAGCCCGTTCTACCGCGTTTTCGAGGTGGCGGATGTTACCCGGCCACGAATAGCCTTTTAAATGCTGTAGAAGGCCTTTTGCCAGTTTAGGTTTAGGCTGGCCTGGAGGGCTGTGTTTCTGAACAAAGTAATGAACGAGATCAGGAATATCTTCAGGACGTTCCCGCAAAGAAGGAAGCTCCAGATTGATGACGTTGACTCGGTAAAACAGATCCTGCCTGAAAGTTCCTTCCTGGACCATTTTGTCCAGATCTCGATTGGTCGCTGAAACCATGCGCACATCGACCTTAATCGTTTGAGTACCGCCGAGGCGAAGGAAGGATTCCTCCTGCAAAACCCTGAGCAGTTTCACCTGCATGTCGAGTGGCATTTCGCCAATTTCATCAAGGAACAGGGTACCGCCATCGGCCGCTTCAAACAAACCGATCTTACGCGTATCCGCACCGGTGAAAGCCCCTTTTTCATGGCCAAACAGTTCCCGCTCCAGAATCGAGGCAGGCAGTGCTCCACAACTGACAGAGATAAATGGTTTGGACTGCCG
>JAJDAX010000147.1 GCA_029261615.1 Nitrospinaceae bacterium | reverse complement strand
GCCGTCTCCAAATCTTATGGATATTTTCAACTCATCATCACTTCGGGATTCCAGAAAACCGTTGTTCGAGCCGGTTCCCGTTGTGCGAGGATTGGTGTCTGGTTTTCCGTCACCATCTACATCGTGCAAAAATCCCGTGAGCGTTATCTCTCCGACATACAGTCCGTTTCCTGCCTTTGACAGCTTGTAATTGTTCAGCTGGTGATCAGACGTGGAAATTCTGACAGACGTTCCGTCCAAATCCAGGCCGTGTTCCGTTACCCTGATGTGTACCTTGTCAGTCCAGGTATACGTGCCCTTGTCAAGGGAGACTGCGCCGTATGCAACCCCGACGAAGACACTTGAAAGTAAAATGACGGATACAAGTCCTAAAAGCCTAGTCTTCATTCATTCCTCCAATACGATTACTTTGCCCGTTATCCAGGGATGCGGATTCCCATGGTATGGGAAAATACCTGGCTCATTAAATGTAAGAGAATATGATTCTCCCGGTTTCAGAATCCTTGGAATTGCCCAAGCCCCGTCATCACTAACAAATCCATGTCCCGTATCATCCTCATTAATCCAAATTATTGTATTGTTTATCCCTGGCATCACTGTGATTTCTTGAGGATTCAATGATGCGCGTCCCTCAATAACTGCACCTTGCGGAATTATGACAAAAGAGAACTTTTCCAAATTATTCCTCATAATCTCAAGATCTGAAAATTTAGGGCATTTCAATTCCACATATTCGTTGACAGCGTCTTTCTGATGTCTTATTACGTGCCCTTCAGAAGTCGCAGCATCATGAGTTCTTGAAATTTCTCTAATGTCTTTGTATGTTCTTAGGCATTGCAATTCCCGTGATTGTGTTCCAGACAGAATGTCAAATGGGACATCAAGCAAATCGTCTATTTCTTGCACGTATTTTTCCGAATTCTCATCAGTCATGTATATTGTCAAAACAGCCAGCTTTCTATCTATCTCCATCCCAATAATCGGGATGGATGAATCACGGAGTTTTTCAGCAGCATCCATGTTGTCTAAAAGCCATTCTGGATAAAATGATGCGGTGTACTTTACAGGTACAAGCACGTATGTTACTGCACTGGATGCAACAATTGCAATAATTACAACCATTATCAACAGTCTAGTTCTCATCATTTACCTCGATGTATTCAAATTTCTCCCCGCAGAAGGGGCAAAAGTCTATCGGGTAATACACCACATCGTCTTGCGACACTGCATCGACCCAACATAATTTTGCGGACTTCTTGTTCCATAAAGGGGATTTTGAATCCATTATGCGAAGTCTGTAGCAGCAAAATTCAAGGTCCTCATCCAGCTGGAACTCATCAAACGTTGCAAGCTCGTAATTGATTGTCTTGTTTTGAAATTTTACATCCATTGTTTTCAGCCCGTCACATCATGGTCTGGTTTGTCACTACAGTCCCTCCCTCTCAAGAATCTGTCCGATCTCTTTGAACGTAAAAGGAATTACTCCTGCTAGCCTGTTCTTCGGATCATGGTAGTCATTAAGGTGTATCAGAAATTCGTTTAGTCCGAATTCCGATTTGTCGCATGCAGGGCAACGATATAGTTTCCTGAACTGCTCTCGTGTAATCCCGTAATTCTTGTGTAGTATTTCAAAATCTCCGCGAACATCAAGGTCCTCCCACTTGTCCTTGTCACTCATCTTCCCAGTATTGTAATACAACAGACCCATTGCGCAGAATGCCTCGGGTTCGGCAGCGGAATTATCCAGCGAGAAATGGGGCAAAACCCCCGCAATTTTTTTCAGCTTTGTCTTCATCAGGATGTTGCTTATTCTATCTTGCATGCTGTTGTATGTTCAATTCAATGCTCATAAGTTCTCCTGATGTTTTACCCGTGAATTAAAATTCTGGACATTGTTTGACATTTGTGGACTAGACTGGACAATCTTGGACAATCTTGTACAATGCTTGACATGTTTGGATATTATTGGACAGAATTGGACAAAAATCATCTGACATTGCTTGACATAATCGGACATTGTCCAGAAATATCTACGTGGAGTGAATTGGATGTTGCCTGATTCATCAATTATTTGAGAGTTGCAAGAATCTGTTTTGCATTAATAATTTCATCATCTAAGTCATACGTAATAATGTAAAGCATTGCGTTTGATGTATTTGGGAACGAAGTGACATTACCCAGTATGATACTGCTCTCAGATGTCATTTCCAAAGTGTTTGGCATGCAGCTTACACATCCAATCTCATACTTTGTCACTGTCTCATCAGGGCTCCATTCCATCTTAAGAGTGGCAGAGATTCCGTCATAATTCAGCACTGTTACACTTGCATCATCAAGGGGTTCAGCATATGCAAATCCCATTCCAAATACAAGTAACAGTGCAGGTAGCATGAGCAGTGTCTTAACCATGATAATCAAAAAAATCGGAATTTATCTATTAAGCATTGCTACACAAAACTACCCCTGTGACGGATTCAAACGTTAAGTTTTCTCAGAATGGCAATATTTGATTCTGTTGCGATCAGGTGATTTTTTCGGTATCAATCCGATAGTTTCGGAAAACTCTCGGAGATTTTCGGAAAAGTTTCGACAAAATATTCGAATAAATCACCGGAAAGATAGATTGGCGATCAAAAGTTTCGGAAAATCTCGACAAACTCTCGAGAGTCTCGGAATTATCAATCCGGATAAATGCAATATCATTCCGAAAAAATCATTTTTGTTCCCCGAAAAGATAGCTATCAGTCCGGTGTTATCGGAAGATTTTCCCGAAAAGATGGAAAATGTTACCGGAAAGATAAATTCTGTTACCGGAAAGATAATCGTTCCGCCGAATTGATAAACTTCCTCTCCGAATTGATAATTTTGTTTACCGAAAAGATGCCGAAAAGGTAATCTGAATTGCCGAATTGATAACTCAGTACTCCGAATTGATACCGAAAAGACAACTAAAAATCACGACAAACTATCAAAGAGGCTCCAAATCAATCGAATTCCTTATGAACTTGTCAAAATCAACGAGATATGTTGAAGACCGGTAAAATTATCACGGCATCTGTTTTGGCAATAATTTTCATAGTTTTGGGCGTTGGTGTTTTGTATATTTCTGAAGACGGCTCTTCAGATGTTCTTGTAAATAATGATGATTCTGCGATAAACCCATCTGAGCAGAAGGACTTTGTCTTTGCGTTTTACTCGGAGATTACAGAGAAAGATGAAAAGTCAAACATATTCTTCTCGCCTCTTAGCATCTCAACTGCTTTTTCGATGGCATATGAGGGTGCAAAAGAAAATACAGCATCAGAGATGCAGCAGGTATTTGGTTTTGAATCCGACGATGCAAAACGTCAAAAGGCAATTTCGGAACTACTATCACGGTTCAACCATAAGGATGACTGGTACAATCTGCAGGTTGCAAATGCGTTGTGGATAAAAGACGGATATGAGATAAAACAGAATTACATAGACACTGCAAAAACTCACTATTCCAGCACTGCAGACAATGTGGACTTTGTAACAGATGACGGCATCAACAAGATAAACAGTTGGGTGAAAGAAAAGACAAATGACAAGATAGAGAGCATATTGGCGCCAGGGTCAACGGATGATTCGACGCGGATGGTCATCACAAATGCAGTTTATTTCAAGGGAAAATGGTCCTCAGAGTTTAATCCAAGAAACACAAGCGAGAAACTGTTTTGGACAGACAAGGACAATTCAGTAACAGTCTATGGAATTGATGAATCATTTTCAGTTGATCAAAACTCTCTAGTAAGAAAGGAAATTCCTGCAAAGCATTTTAATCCGATACTTGGTGTGTTCTTGCCTGCAGCAGCCAGATTGGTTTTGGCAGCAGCTGAAAGTATTGTTACATCATACAGAGACGGATACGTAGCTTACATGGATACTGACAGTATCATGGTTTCACCAAAACATGCACAAGAGATTCAGAAATTTTTCCAGAAACTAAATCCATACAACAGTAATGATGTACAGATTATGAAGATTGAAAAGTCTGATGACGGGAAACTATTGGAGAATGTCTTGTTCTTTGGTGTATCGTCCAAGAGATACGTCTTGTTTGAATATGATAATACAAAAAACAAATTCAACATTCACAAATTTACATCTCATGGCTTGGCTCACCTATTGGACGTTGATACAGAGAGATGGTGGCAGGACATACTTGCAATGCATTATTCCCCAGGGAATAAACAAGAGATACTTGACAAGTATAATTCCAAGTATGCCGTATCAAAGATGAGCATCACGACACCAAACGTATTGAAAAGATTCCCCAATCTTAGACCGTTCAACAAGATACTTGTCGGTGCGGGATACAAACTAGATGAGAATGGAAATGTGATAATTCCCACCTTGCCATACCTTGATGCAAAGAATAGAGAATGTATACAGTACATGCCGTTTACAAACTATACAACTGGAGAAAAATTCCAAGACTCTGCAGATACTACTCCCTACTGGAAGCCGTTGAGTGAAACATTGGATGACTATGCCGACCACAGGGAGACAAAATCTGGTGGCGATGTTGGTTTGTTGCCTAGATTACGCACGAAAATGGACAAAAATCAGATAAAATATGTCGGAAAGGAGGTGGCAAACCTTGATGCCTCCAACATTCTAGGTGTCACTTCAGATGAGAGTTGTACAGTCTATGACAATCTGGAGAAGAAGATACTGGAAATTAGGCCAAGAGATTCCTGCAAGTTTGGAATATCCAGAAGTAACTTGATGGCAATCCAAAAGAAAATCAGGAGTAAAGATGCACCATCACCCAAACTCCAAAGTAAAACAATTGAAAAACTAAAGCAGGTATTTTCAGGTAATTTTCCAGAAAATTCTCGGAAAAATCACCGGAAAAATGCCGAAATTATGATTGCAGAGGAGGTGAATTAATGAAATGGTTATCGGAAAAATAGCAGATGCTACCGGAAAAATCGAAAATGATGCCGGAAAAATCACCGGAAAAATAATTGATGTTACCGGAAAAATAAACCAAGACACCGGAAAAATACACTTCTCGGAGGATTTTTCCGGAGAAACTTCCGAAACAGTAGAAGAATCAGAAACTTCACGGTACAGGGGCCAGAGAGGGCCGGACAAGAAGCCGCGAGACTTTCCACTGCAAACACTAAAAAATTTGCCGCAGTTCAGAGACAAATCTCACGAGGAAGTTAGACAGTACATACTGGCAAAGAGAGGAGTTGACATTGGAGGCAACTTTAACTGGAATAACACAATGGTATGGATCCTGATTGGGTTAGTGGCTGTTGCAGGAGGAATTGGAATAGTAAAGTGGTTGCAACAAAGACAAATGAAAAACTAGATCGGGGACCCTGTGCTAACCCGTGAAAATTGTTGAGAGGTTTTTTTATAAAATGAAAGACAACTTAGACTAGCATTCCTCTCGAATGTGAAAGCCTTAGAAAATTCTACCCGGCAGATCTGGGTAGGTTTTTTTGGTTCAAAAAAAATATCATCAAAGATAATAAAAAATTAAAAAAGGTTTTCAAAACTTAAGGCCAGAAATGAGTCTATCCTGGCGACAGTTTTGCTCTGATTCCAATGCAGGGGATGCAACTTTGGTCACAGCACCTAGTTTAAGGCCTGAAACTGTTGTATTCAGGCGATAACTAGACCTTTCATAGTTTGTTTG
>JAJDAX010000146.1 GCA_029261615.1 Nitrospinaceae bacterium | reverse complement strand
TACGGTCAGGGCCAATGGCCAGCAAGTGCAGAAAAAGATTTCAGGCGCTGCCGAATTCTGGCGGCCCGGCAGGAAAATAACGCACTAAGATCATGCCTCCTGCCGTGTAAAAAGCAGGCAGGACAACATGTTTGGCAGGGCCCTTAAGAGAAAATAATTTTCATAAGACGATTTAGCGGAAGAATTTTTCAACCAATTTTTACGTGAGCATTGTTTACAGTCCCTACCTCAAAACAAAGTGGGCCTTGTGTAAATGAGTGAGCTGTTCCCGGACTATTGCTTTATGTGAGTAGGATTTAGCACACCAAATTCACTGCAAAGTGTGGCTCGAGAAAATGAATGTGTGGTTCCCACTTCCCCGGCACCATTAAACACTCCCGTCACAGATGTCGACTCAGAACATGCCGCAGGGAAATTTGTTGGGGGACCCGTTGTTTCCGTCCGGGTTACCACAAAAGAAGATTGATTGTTGATAACGGTTCCAATGAAATTAATTGCAACCGTAGGTTGGCCCGTAGAAGTCCCCTTTGCGACGAATTTTCCGGACTCAAAGATCTCATATGTAAAAACAAGATTGCCTACCGTGTAAGTGCCAGACAAAGGCCCAAGAGTGTTATTTTCATTATTTTGAATTTGCGTGTCTTCACGAAGTTGCGTATTTGCCTGTTGCAGATTCTCGGCTTTGATTTCTTCCTTCCCGCCAAACTTGAAATCCCGGTCCAACTCCTCGGTAATTTCATCAATATCCCCTTCCCAATCGGAATAAACTGGAGATATGAAAACCGCAAAAATCGATACAAGTGAAAAAATTACCGCAATTGATGTATACCGACGAGTATTCAAGCTTTTCAGAAATACCAAGAGAGTCTCCTTAAATTGACTTTAAAATGGCTAAAACCAATTAAAACAATAGCAAATACCGATAAGATTGACAAAAGTATTTTAGGACAACCAAACTGACTGCAAGCCAGATCCCCTGAAATTATTTTCTTCAAATTGTGTTAGGAATTGGCATATCCCACGACTATACTTTTAAGCTAAAGCTATTTTTTTCCTTTAGAGGGAGTCGCAAAAATGGTGAGTAACAAAATTTTTGGTCTACGTAAAGATTAACCCTTCATTTACAGGTGACTAAGATGGATTGCGCTTGTGAACTCTGGAAATGGATATCATTTCTATCCCTGTCATTTGGTGGAACCGCAATGGTGGCTCTGCTAATTCGGGTGGAATATATCAGGTTTCTAAAGTAACAACTGCCCTTCCGGGGGATGTCAGCTTTTCTTGAAAAAAAAATCAATCTATCACCACTCCAGCACACAGGCCAATAGTTTTACACTGAAGGTCATTTAAAGTTTATCGGATCGCCTTAAATTTCCAACTTTATGAAAAGAGGTAACATAACGATGCCCAATGGCCAGAATAAAGCAAACTCATTTTTGGATAGCGCCGAAAAAAAATTTGGCTTTGTGCCAAACCTTCTCCGGGAAATGTCTAAGAGTCCCGCTACCCTGGAATGTTACATGATGGGCAATGATGCTTTAAGCCAATCCAGTTTGACCGAAGCGGAACGGCAGGTGGTGATGCTCACCGTCTCCCATTTCAATCAATGTGAATATTGCCAGGCGGCGCACAAAACTATTGCCAACATGTGCGGAGTGGAAACAGAAACTGTCCACGGTATCCTGAGCAATAAAGACCCTCAATCGGGGCGCGATCTTGCGCTGGTCAAAGCCACCCGGCTGACATTGGAAAAAGGAGGCTTTATTTCATCAGCGGAATTAGAGGAATTGGAATCAATGGGGGTGGACCGGGCGCAACTCTATGAAATCATCGCGATCATCGGTATCAAAACCATATCGAACTATATCAACCACATTGCTAATACACCGATCGACCCGCAATTCGCAAAATAAACGGGACTCCCTCAATCTTCAAAAACCCCGAACCTTTCTCCCAGCAAAATCTCATACTCATTGTTTTTTATGAACCGCCATAATCCCCTGAGGCTCGTTGCATAAAGCCGGGCGGGAGAATGAATGCCTGATGCCCCCTGCAGCTGATCCGGAGAAACTACCTGTCACGAAAGCCGAATTCTTGCAAGCGACAAAATTCGTTGGAGGACCGGGGATTTGTATGCGGGTAATTTTAAAAGTGGTCGATTTCCCTGTGATTTTGCCCTTCAAGATAAAAGCCAGAGTATTTAAATTGGGTATTTTTCCTGCTGCCCTGAAGTTTCCCGAATCAGATACCTGGTATTTGTAAATAATAAGGTTTCCCATCAATGGACCGAAGGGAATTTTGGAAGCATAGGTCCCTGAAAGACTGGAAATGCTCCTTCCAATTTGAACATCTTCCCTGTTTTGGGAATTGGCCTGTTCCAGGTTCTCGGCTTTTATTTCCTCCTTTCCCCCGAACTGGAAGTCGCTTTCCAATTCCTGAGTGATGTCATCAATATCACCCTCCCAGTCAGAAAATACGGGGGAATTTAAATTAGTGAGAAGTGTAAATAAGATCAGGTAAATCGTTATCAGCAAAAGCTTTGGAAAACGACTTCGTTTTAATCTGGACAAGAACCACTCCTTTAAGTAGGAAAAATATCGGGATATTTCCAGCGTGAATATTAACAAATCTGAATTGGAATGACAAAACTGGAGGGGCCCCCAATAAAAACCAACAACAATAATCGGGTTAAAAAAATATTGACCCTTTTTAAAGGTAGGTGTGCCCGTTTCATCAATCTACTAAGGCCCCGTAACCACCGCCACCGGGCGTGAGAATCCGCACACGCTCATTCGGCTGAACTTCCATTTCAATTTTGCTCCCAAGGTTTCTTAGAACCCCATCTATCCCAACTAAATAGTTCTGCCCTGTTGCACCATTAGATGCGCCATTGAGGCCGTAGGGCGCATGC
>JAJDAX010000145.1 GCA_029261615.1 Nitrospinaceae bacterium | reverse complement strand
CGGTTAAATCAGCCAAGGAATATATTGCGGGAGCAGTTAAGGCCGGAGGAGAATATTCCCTGGGTAATGGGCATGGCCCTGTGTCCCATTTTTATCAATTATGGGATGAAGAAGAGGGAACCGATTGATGAAATTTTCCAGGGAAGCGTGGGATGCGGTAGCGCCGTTATATCAGAAAGTACTGGAGCATCCATTTAACCGGGAATTGTCTGAGGGCACCCTCGAAAAACCACGTTTCCAGTTTTATATGAAACAGGATTCGCTATATCTGGTCGACTTTGCCAGAGCTTTGGCGATTGCGGCTTCCAAAGCCGAGACTCCTGAGGATATTGTCCTGTTGCTCGATTTTTCCAAGGGTGCCATCGTTGCCGAACGAGGACTCCATCAGCACTATTTTGAGCTGTTTGATATTCAACTGGATGTTGAAAAAGCTCCCGGCTGTTTTTCCTACACAAATTTTCTTGTCTCAACTTGCACTCACAAAAGTTACGCCGAAGGAATTGCAGCCCTTCTACCGTGTTTCTGGATATACCGCGAGGTCGGGTTGCATATCCATTCACAGGCTTCAGAAGCAAACCCGTACCAAAAATGGATAGATACCTATTCAGGAGATGAGTTTTCAAAAATTGTAGATGATGCGATTGATTTGACCGACCGGGTGGCAGACAAGGTGAACCCTGAACAACGGGAGCAAATGCTAAATGCTTTTGTCTTATCTACCCGCCTCGAATGGATGTTCTGGGACAGTGCTTATCGTGAAGAACCCTGGATATGAATAATGGGTTTAGAAATCACTGATAAATTTTTGTGCGAAAGAACGAACTTCCTTGCCATTCAAGACATGGAATTGTCGGACCTTTTCTATCGTCTGGTTGGCAAAGCGTTTGAGAGGGATATGGATTATTCTTCGGTGGTAATGTCGGGCCAGCTTTCGCCAGGCGACAGGCGGTGGGGCAGGGGAGACGACAGTTACATGGCGTTCCTGCGAATGAAAAAAAGCTGCCTCTAGCAAACGTTCTTCCAGAGTTTCCGAAAGTTTCATGCGTGGGTCCTGCCAGATGTTAGGGATCGGACGCGGTGGAAACATCATCATGCACCCTCCATAGGTGGCCTGCCCAATACCCGGTCCCATCATGTTATCCATATAGTTGGTCGCAAAAAAACACAAGGTCGACTCTTCGTTGTGCTCAGCGTACCAGGTCTGTCGCCAGGGGTAGCGTTCCGGCACCGGTTCCATCTCGAAAAGGAATACCACAATCTCCACTTTGCCGCGTGAAGGGGGAATCTCCTTTACGTATATATCCCCGGTGTGCCAGTTGCGAAGGGTGTCGCGAATGTCGATGCCATCTTTGACTGAAGAAGTGAACTTTTCGCTACGCGCAAGATCGGTGGCCATCAACAACTTGGTCTGCTCCCGCACATGCGTATTGAAACTTTCGATTTTATCGTCTTCCGGAGGCCAGGAACATTGGCCATGAGGGTCCCAGGTGTATTTCCACTCATCCTGCTTTTTCCAGTCTGGTTGGGGCTTCAAATCGAGGGTTCGCCAGACAAGTTCGGTTTCCTGGAGGCGGTTCTTGAGGGTGACGGGTGAGTCTTCTCCAAATGTGCCCTGATCAATTCCCAATGTCATCGTATCAAGATACGACTCCTGTTTCTGGTAGGGGTATTCGCGTGCTGCCTCTACAAGCGCAATGGCGAAGGAATCCCCTCCCACCTGTTTGGCTGCCATGGCAAGTGTGTATAGGTCGGGGGTCAATCGACTTTCCATGAGTGACAGGTTGCGGACATATTGGAGGTAAACCTGGAAAGCCTGCGAAGTCAGGTTGTGATATTTGACCTTGTGCCTCTCGAGGAATTTCTCTCGAGCCCTCAACAGGATTTCTTTGACGCCGTCAATACCAGCGGTTTTATCCGAGCGGAGTTCCTCACGTCTCTTTTCATAAAGAGAGGTGACATAAGGCAGTTCACTTAAGGCAAACGTCAGTGTTGCTGAATCTATTCCATACAATTCCGGGTTTGATACTGACTGTGGTGGAGGAAACTTGGCAAGGCTGTCATAGGCCCCTTTGATCCAGGGCCAGTCGAGAATGGAGCAAATAAAAATTATTTTTTCACACTCCAGTTCCAGGCTGTGCAACTGATGCGCCATCCATCGAATTCGTAGATCTAATTGACTGTCTGTTGGAGGTTTCTTGATTGTTGGCAGTAATGTCACCGCGAATTGTTCGAGGGTCAATTGCGAAAGAGCCAAGGTGTCCGGGAAGATCGTTTTTCTTGGCTCGAACCTGGAGACCGGAAGATCAATAAACTCTCGCCTTATATTTTCCTGTAATGCGATTCGCAAGCCCGCGATAACAGGCTGAGTCGGGTCGATGGGGACATAATTCTGTGTCCCATCATCCTCTGACTGAAAACTCGCAGTGATGTATGGAAGGCGCGTGATCCCTGTTTCAACGGTCGATTGGAATTCCGGCGGCAGACATACAGCCAGGCAGTCGTAAGTTTTGCCTAGAAGCCGCTGACGGACAATGCGCATAAACTGCCCGCTGCCGTGGATAACCGGCAGAAACTCGATCCGTTCACTCAGGTGAAAAACAGTGCTCAAGGGTATCTCCGGATTATCGATCGAGATCGGGATGAAGAGGGTCGCCCTCTCCAAAAAAGAAATCTC
>JAJDAX010000144.1 GCA_029261615.1 Nitrospinaceae bacterium | reverse complement strand
AGGTCGCAGGTGGTTTTGGGGGCTTGCTGAGTTTCGGTTTGGATACTGACCTGGGGAGTGTCAGTCTCCCTTGGGCGAACGCGGTGTCCCTGTGCATGACCGAACAGACGTTTAGTTTCCACTGAGGTGGAAAAGTTTCCGAGGCGTACCTGAACTTTGTTTTTATTTGACGGGCTTTCTTCGAGCACGCCGATGGCGTCGTAACCGTCGACCATCACCTCATCACCCTTGCGCAGTTTACTGGCTGGAATGGTGTAAAAAGCCCTGCGTTCTGATGGAACGCTTGCTGCCGCTCTCCCCATGGATTGCAGTCGTTTTTCGGCACCTTTTAGCTGGGTCACATTTTTAGTTCCGCGAGCTTCTTCGATTAACTTTCGGATTTCTTTCTTTGAGTCTCGCAACTGGACTTGCAGCTTCTGATTTTTGGATCGCTTGAAATCGAGTTCCTGTTTACTCATCCGTGCCCGTATCTGGTTTTGTTCCAGCAAAGCCTGGCGGGTTTGTTCTTTTTGATCTTCCAGATTCCTCAGGCTGGTTTCCAATGCCTGCTTTTGCAGGGTGAGTTCATCCAGCAGTACTTCGGCTCGGTGGTCCTCACGGTCGTACAGCTCTCGGGACTGCCGGATAATATCAGGGTCAAGCCCGAGTCGTTCGGCAGTTTCAAGAGCTGCGCTTTGCCCGGGCGCACCGAACACGAGACGGAAGGTGGGAGTCAACGAATTCATATCAAACTCCATACAGGCGTTGGTAAACCCTTCGGCGGTCTGGGCATAAACCTTCAATGCAAGATAGTGGGTGGAAACCAGTGTCATCAACCGGCGTTCTTTCATTTGCATCAGGATCGCTTGCGCCAACGCCGCGCCCTGCAAAGGGTCGGTGGCGATGCCAAGTTCATCAAGAAGAATCAAGGCTCCGCTCTCGGCTTCGTCCAGAATGTGAATGATCTTTTTTAAATGACCGGAAAAGGTTGAAAGGTCCTGGCTCATGTCCTGTTCATCGCCAATGTCGGCATACACTTGTGGGAAGAACGGAATGCGTGAGCCCTCTTCCACAGGAAGGAGCAGCCCGGCGCGCGCCATGAGTGACATGAGTCCGAGGGTTTTCAATGTCACCGTTTTACCGCCAGTGTTGGGGCCAGAGATGATGACCACGCGGATGTCTGGATCCCATTGCAGGGAGTTCGGCACTACGTGTTTTCCTGAAAGCACCAGCTCCGGATTGCGCGCCTGTTTGAGTTCCACTTCACCGGATTGAGATAACTCAAACGGTCTTGCTTTCATTCCTCTGGCTAGAGTTGCGCGGGCATGGATGAGGTCCAGATCGGACAGGTTTTCTAGGTTGCTCAGTAATGAAATTTTTTCTTCAAGAATGCGTTCGGCGAGTTGTGCCAGAACGCGCGTCCGTTCACGCTCGACGTTCATCCTCGATATTTTAAGCTGGTTGTTGAGTTGCACCACCTGCGTTGGTTCGATAAATAAAGTCTGACCACTGCCTGAGCTGTCGTGGACAATACCTTCGACCCGGCCTTTGGAATCTGAACGGATGGGCAAGACCGCGCGTCCCTCGCGTTCTGTGATGTAGCCATCCTGCAGGGAATCTTTCCATCCTGCGGAGCCCATGATTTTTCTGACCTGGGCCTCCAGTTTTTGCTTGGTTAGGGCGGCTTCTTTTATGGCGGCTTTCAATTCAGGTGATGCGTTATCGCTTACCCCATCCTCGGGGTCCAGGCAGCGGTCCAGCTCAGCGAGTAAGCCGGGTATTGGGTTCAACCGTGTGCCAAATTTTTTAAGGAGGTCGGGGGTGGTTTCATTCTTTAAACGCTTGCGGATGCTTTCTGTCAACTTCAACAGGTCGAGTACCGCGAGTCCCTCTTCGGGGTCGATCATCCGGTGCTGTTCGGCTTCTTTAAGTGTGGGATGGATATCCGCAAAGGTCCGCAGAGGGAGGCCCTCCGCTGTGTCGAGCAGGGTCTGCATGGCTTCGGTTTCCTGCAGGAGAGCCATGGCAGAGTCGAACCGGGTTTCGGGCACCAGGGCGGCACAGCACGCACGGGTGACATCGGATAGCGCATGCCGGGACAAGGCACGACGTACCAGGTCCCAGCCCAAAAGGGACATGGAACTTTCCAGAGTGAATGGGAGAGGGGGAATGCTATCTTCCGGGGTGGTCATGGAATGGCGGCTATCTGGACCTTTTCTTCTACTGAAATGGGGACGATTGCCTCATGCAAGAGATCCGGGTCGCGCCGACTCTTGAAACTCTGGAGCAGGGTGTTGATATCGGGTTTTACAATGCCCTCAAACGAAACGCCTTTTGGAACGGTGACCAGTTTTTTGCCTTCCTGTTTGATTTCGATGAAGGTGACTTTGATTGGTTTGGAAAAATCGACCAGGTCTGAGTTTAGCAACAAATCATGTTCCAGAAGATTTTTACCCTGAATTTCAAACTGGTTATCTCCGGTTTTAAGTCCGATGAGTGTCGCAATTTTACCATCGTGTTGATTGATCGGCTCTTTTTCCGGTCCCGGCAATTGCAGGGCGGCCAGTTTGAGTCCTTTGGTCACCTGGGCCCACTGCACCGGTCCCATGTGGTTACTCTCACGGACAAGCCGAACCACTTTCGGGTTGGCCGATCGCTTTTGTTTCTTCATCCAGCTGACAAGGGCTGGGACTTCGTTTTCAGGAAGAAAATGCCCGCCATGAGCCGATGTTTTCTGAGCGTGTTCACGGAACACGGCAGGGTATTTCATCGTCGTCATGATTTTCCGGATTTGCTGCGAAAATTTTATTGGGAAAATCGGGTCGTGTTCGCCCTGAATGGAATAGAGCGGGGTGTTGACCATATTGACCAGGAAATGCATGTAGCGTTCACTGATAGCACCGGCAATGGGGATCACGCCTGCAAAATAATCCGGGTAAAACATACCCAGCATGTAAGCCCCTACTGCACCATTGGATAACCCGGCGAGCAACACCCGGTTTGCATCGATCGGGTAATTGGAACGCAAGTGCTGGATCAGGTTCAAGATCATGTTCTCGGCCCGGAACGACCACCATGCACCCATCGGGTAGCTTGGGCAGGCGATAATGAAGTCCTCGCCAAGTCGTTTCACCCAGCGGGCCAGAGTCGATTGGCCATTCCCACCGGCCCCGTGCAGGATCACCACCAGGGGATAGGTTTTTCCTTTCACCATGGGGGGAGCATACAGGGCGAAGGGATATTTTTTCCCGCCAGACATAACAGGCTGGTTGAAAAAGGTACCGGCCTTCCCAGTTACAGGGGGGGGACGTTTGTGGATCAGCTCACGAAGCTTGGCTGTGGTCACACCGCTACCCTTCAGGTCTGCGACAATCTCCGCTTCCACCCCAGGATTGGTGGTGGACAAATAGCGGTCGATCTTCTCCTGAATAGCGGAATCATCCTGAGCCATTTCCGGGGGTGTTGATGTGGTGGTCGAACACGCCGCCAAAAAGACCAGGCTAATGATTATCAGCCATCTTGTTTGCATGGACTAACCTTACCGAAATCCTCTCTCAAAGTAAAGGTCCTCCTCAGAGTTCAAAAAACCCTCCTCACGTCTTTTGAATGTAGAAGGCTAATGGGAGGTAGTTCCAATGTGTATAGAAATAATTTGGGGTAAATTAGTTTCAGCCCACTGGCTTGCCGCAAGGTGGAAAAAGTCGTTGAATCTGTGGGCTTAAAAGAGGTAAACTCCTTTAGCTGTAACCCAACCTGATTTGCCCACCCTCACCTCGAGACAGTATGGAATCCACCTCCGAAATCGTGATTACCCAGACCCTGAATACCGGAACAGTTGCCCTTGGAATTGGCGAAGAGGACTTTGAAAAAGATGTCTTCAAACTGCTGTTAACCTGTAGAAAGGGTGGGTTTGATTTCCTGGGCCAGCTCCGTCTGGATTCCCGTTTAAACCGTGTGGATGTTGAGATGTTCAACGAGGGATATTTCGACTATTTTGAAGAAACCAAGGAAACGGTGATGGTGCATCTGGCCGCCAAATCCCTTTCCGGATTGGGCCGCCACAGCATTGTTCCAGAAAAATTTCGTGAACTGGGTAAGGAACACCTGCTTAATTTGAAAAAGACAACGAGGACTCTCACTCGCAAGGAACCTGAGGTGGAGGAGGAGGAAACGGGATTGCAGGGGTTGTTTGACCGTTTGAACAAAGAGTATTTCGGGGGCAAGTTGGATGCCCGGATTGAATGGGGTCGTGAAGTGAAAACTCCTAACCGGCGTTCATTCCGGTTTGGGTCGTACGATTCGGCCAAAAACCTGATTCGCATCCATCCTCGGCTCGATCAGGATTTTGTTCCGAGCTATGTGCTGGAGTCCACCGTGTACCATGAGATGTGTCATCAGGCTTGTCCACCGGTGAAGCGCAACGGGCAATGGATGACGCACCACAGTGATTTCAAAAAGAAAGAACGCGAGTACCGTCATTTCCGCGAAGCGACCAAGTGGGAGAAAACCCATTGGGCTAAGTTGCTGACTCCGACTCCTGCAAGCTGACTTCTTTTTCGCAGGGAAATGAAATTCTGAAGAGGGCCCCCTGCCCGACATCTGATTCCACCTTAATTTCCCCACCGTACTTTTGAACGATCCTGTGCACCAGATTCAGCCCCAATCCTGTCCCTTCACCTTGTGCTTTTGTGGTGAAGAAGGG
>JAJDAX010000143.1 GCA_029261615.1 Nitrospinaceae bacterium | reverse complement strand
AAATTATGGCAACCTGTAACCCGGCAAAATTCAAACCCTCATCGCTTGGGGTTTTGATATAAAGCATTGATTTGACGAGCAAAATTGTTAAAATGCCATTATTATCCCAAGAAATACTACCTTAATTTAAGGAGCGGGGATTGCGTAGTGAGATTCCACTACAAAGCAATCCGGACGACATGGATACCTCCCTGTCATCTCAAATAGAAGGGGAGCCTAAATCCCAGTCTGGATGGGCCGAAATGGGCCGAGGGCTCTTTTTGGGTCTAATCCTGATTTTGCTTGTCGTCCTCCTGTCCTGGTGGTCTCTAGGCCAAATTGAGGAAAAAACCAAGCAAGATCTGAAGAGCACGCTCAATACCGTTCTTAACACCACACATGAAGCCCTCCACATCTGGGCTGGTGAACGAAAAGCCGACATCTCAGCAATAATTGACCAACCCCGGTTGCAACAGATTGTTCAAGCAACTGTAAACACCAACCTGACCTCCCGGCAAGACCTTTTGTCCAGCTCCCAACTACAGGAGATGCGTTCCCTGTTTCGCGAGACCCTCACTCGCCAGGGTTACCTCAGTTTTGCGGTAATCAACCCCGAGGGAGTCACTCTGGGAGCAACAGAGGATGCTCTGGTGGGCGGAAAACACATCCTCTCTCAAAATAGTAATTACCTGAAACGGGTATTCGAAGGAGAAGTGCTGGTCAGTTTGCCTATGGTTTCGGAAGTCCTGCTCCCAAACCCGTTTGGAGAATATGAAAAAAACCAGCCCACCATGTTTGTTGTAGGGCCAATTCGGAATGTGGGAGGCCAGGTCCTCAGCGCCTTGGCATTACGAATCGACCCAAATAAAGATTTCACCCGCATCCCCCAATTGGGGCGTATGGGCATATCCGGGGAAACCTATGGATTCGGTGGAGATGGGAAACTTCTCACTGAAAGTCGGTTTGAACAACATCTGATCCAGACCGGTCTTCTTAGACCCGGGCAAGGTGCCATTCTCAATGTTGAAATAAGAGATCCCGGTGGCAACCTGGTAGATGGTTTTCGTCCGACGGTTCCAAGAGAAAAGCAACCGCTGACCCAGATGGCCGCCAGTGCCCTCGACAATGAAAGCGGGGCCAATATGGAAGGCTATCGCGATTATCGCGGAACACCGGTAGTCGGGGTATGGCTGTGGGATTCTGAGTTGGGTCTCGGTCTCACAACCGAACTGGATGTTGATGAAGCCTTCGAGTCATTCCGGTCGACCCGCTTTCTCGTAGTCAATACACTTGCGTTGATCCTTGTATTTTTCCTGGCATTTTCTGTCGCTCAGACCCGTGGTCGCTCACGAGCACTCCAATTAGCACACCAAATCCGCGAAAGAGAAAACCAGATCACCGCCGTACTCGACAACGTGGTTGATGCCATCCTCACCATAGACTCAGAAGACAAAATTGAATCATTTAACAATGCGGCAGAAAGAATATTTGGCTACAAAGATTCCGATGTCATCGGCAGTCTGTTCCAGACTCTGATTGCGCATCAGGAAGAGTCTTCCGTAAATACACCCGATGATGAGCCCTCAGATTTCATCACTGATTTTGATGAGCTTTCTAAACGGAAAGGATTGTCGGGTATACGTGCTGATGGTTCGATCTTTCCTATGGAACTCAATTCCAGCCGGGTTGAATTTGAAAACCGAAGCCTCACCATTGCCATCGTTCGGGACATCAGTGAACGGATCCGAGCTGAAAAAGAAATCCAGGATGCACGAAACGAACTGGAGAACAGGGTCCTTGAACGCACCGCCGATCTCGAAAACGCCCTCAAGGCTGTTGAAGCTGAAATCAACAAACGCCAATCTTTTGAAAAAGAGCTGCAGGATTCCAACGAGTTTTTGACTAGCATACTCGGAAGCCCGACTGATATTTCAATTGTGTCGACAGACCTAAAAGGCAAAATCCTTTACTGGAACCAAGGTGCTGAAAACCTGTTGGGCTACAAGGCCGAAGAAATGGTTGATAAGGAAACAGTCAACATCCTGTATCCCGAAGACGGACCTTCCCGCGACCTTGCTGCAGAAAAAGCCATGCAAATTGTCAAGACCAAGCGAGGCGCCAGCTTTGAAGTGGAAGAAATTACACGCGAAGGCAAACGGATCTGGGTGCAGTTGACTCTCTCGCCAAGACTCAACCATCAGGGGGAAGTGATCGGAATTCTCGGCATTGGTGGCAACATCACAGGTCTCAAGCATACGGAAGCGACGCTTAAAAAACAGTCCACTTATCTCCAAATGCTTGAAGACATTGCTCACGCATCAAGTCAGGCGGCGAACCATGACGAAGCCCTGCAAACCTGCCTGGATCAAATCTGTACCGGACTGGACTGGCCTATGGCCAACCTGTTCCTACCAGCGGAAGACGCATCTGGGGATCTACTGTGTTCTCCCATTCACCACAACAGCGAAAAGGCACTGCTACGCAACCTGAGAAAATTAACCGAGGTCACCCGTCTCCCGCGGGGAGAAGACCTGCCAGGTCGCGTCTTTCAAACATCAGCCCCCTATTGGACCAACCAGGTCGAGGAAGACATCCTTCCCGTCCGGGCACGTGAAGCGCGGCGCGCAGAAATAAAAAGCGGGTTTGCCTTCCCTATCCTCATGGGTTCGGAAGTCCTGGGGGTCCTCGAGTTTTTTTCCCTTAAAGAGCACAAGCAGGATCAGGACCTTCTGGAGTTTATGGCCCAGGTGGGTCACCAAGTGGGACGGATCCTCAATCGCAAACGGGCAGACCGTGTTTTGCGGCGCATGCAAAACTTTCTAGGGTTGTACCGGGGATTGGCAGAAGCCGCCTACCGTTCAGTCTCGCTCGAGGAAGCACTTCAAACTTCCATTGATCACCTTTGCTTTTTACATGATTGGCCTGTCGGACATCTCATCAAACCGGATCCAAAAACTAATGGTCACTTGATAAGCTCCGGCATCTGGCATTTTGAAAACCCGGAATCGGCGCAGAACTTCCGTAAAGTCTCAGAAGAATTAAAATTCCAAAAAGGCAGCGAGTTTCCAGGACAGGTCACCGAAAACAGGACCCCGATTTGGCTCAACGATCTGGGAGAAAAAAGCACCTTTGATCGAGCTAGTCTGGCGCGTGGCCTGGGTCTCGCGTCAGCCTGGGCATTCCCATTGGTCTTTCAACAACAGGTCGTCGGTGTATTCGAATGCTTTGGCAAAACCGCCGCCAAGCCCGACAAGGATTTTCTGGAAGACATGCGAGGTATTTGCGACCTCCTCGCCCAATTGATTCACCTCAGGCAAAAAGAAACCGATTCAATCCGCGACGCTGATCGACAAAAAACTCTGGTCAGGCAAGCCCCCATCGGAATCATGGCGTTGAAAACAGATGGCACCATTGTATCGTTCAACCCGGCAGCCGAATTTATTCTGGGCTACGAGGACACCGACATTTGCGGGCAAAACGTTTC
>JAJDAX010000142.1 GCA_029261615.1 Nitrospinaceae bacterium | reverse complement strand
CTCGCCAAATCAGCCGCTGAAGAAATGCGGGCACGCCAGTAGCTTCCAACAAACCCTTTGCAATTCCGAGTCGCTTGCTTTACTCCTGAGAACGAAGGGATAAACAGAAATGGGAGCAATAAAATCAAAACGTGTGCGTTTTATTGTGGGATGCACGGTGGTTTTCGCTATAGCTGCATTCAACAACACCCAGTTTGCCCAACGCAACCAGATCCATTACGGAGCGCTACAACTTGGGACTACCGTCAGCTTTGAAGCCCCCAAAGCCGGGGAACGGATCGCCATTGCACTGGATACCAAAACCCCGCAGGATTTAAAATACACGGTGACGGGCCCTGATGGAAAAGAAGTCATTGCCCGCGCAGACACCATTAAATCCAGGCATCGAGGGTTTTTCTTTCGGGTCGAACAACCCGGCACCCACACCCTGAGCGCAGGTTACGACTGCACCGATTGTTCCCCCGGGATTGGCTACACCACAGTAGACATCCACAGAGCCAACGCAGGGGAATCCCAGAAGACTAAAAACCAGTCCGGGCAGTAATTTTCAAACAAATTGATCCCCTCGGAAACTCACGCCCAAACACCCGGGCATTCTTTCCCGAAGACGGTCTAAATCAAAAAGCTTGATATAAATTTTCCTGGTATTTTTAAACGCGAAGTTCTTTCAGGCGGGTGAAGCGGGGGGATTCCTGAAACAGGATATAGGAGTTGGCACTGGGGCGGTTGCGTCGCAAGTCCAACACCTTCAGGGCTGGCAGGCCTTTAGCTTCGCTGAACGCCTTGTAGCCGAGCACCCCGATATTATTTTTCGAAAGCCGCAATTCTTCCAGCTTGCCGAGTTGTCCGGAGGAAGCCATGGCTTTAAACCCTGCGTCTTGCGTCCAGGTGCTCCACATCAGCAGTGTCTTTAATCCGGAGAAAGTGTCGCAACTTGCGAGAATCTTGCCAGCTTCATCACCAAGGTCATTACCACTGAGATTGAGTGTCTCCAGGCTTTTTAATGAAGATAACGCCAGCGCTTTCACTCCGGCAATTTTAATCTTGCAGCCCTCGACATTCAGCGTTTTTAGTCCGGTGAACGTTGGTGATTCGCATAGCGCCACCATACCCTTATCACCGAATGCGTTGTCCATCACGTTGAGTGCTTCAAGATTTTTAAGGTGCGGCGAAGCTGCAATGTCTGCAAGTCCGGAGTAATCAAAAAAGTTATTGCGCAGGGAAAGAGAGGTCACTTCCTGCAAGGCTTCGGACCGGGCCAGTGCCCGTAGACCGGCGTTTTTCAGCTTCTGTCCATTTAAGTTGAGATGGCCATCCTTTAAATGCGCACCCACCAGTTGCCGGATACGCAAGTCCATCAATAAACGCTCACCTTCACCGTTGTACTGGTTGTCATACATATAGAGATGACGCACCCCGGTCAGGTTTTTTGAAGTCGCCAACGCCTTGGCTCCGGCGTCGCCAATCCAGTTGCGATCAAGTATTAGATGGTTGAGTCGTTTGAATGGGGAAGCCGCGAGTGCCTGCACTCCTGCGTCTTCAAGGTAATTCCAGCCGAGGTTGAGGTGTTCCAGCGGAATAAACGCACCGGTCTGCACCCAGTCCGTTAAACTTTCATTGCGGATTTTGTTGCGACGGAGATTGAGCCAACGCAGGTTCGGGTTGGCGGGACCATCCGGAAATTTCGTGAGCCGCTTGAGACCCAAACGATTCAATTCCAGTTCAAGAAATTCGAGTTTGGCCAGTCGGTCGGATTTTATCAGTTCAAGTGCGCCCGCATCCCCGATCCGGTTGTTGGTCAGGTTGATGAGCTTCAAGGCACCCAAATTCCCGGCGCGGGCAATGGCATGAGCACCATTGTCACCTATCTGGTTGGAATCGATTTGGAGATGGGTGAGCCCGGAAAGTGATGCACACTCTGTCAGGGCGCGCGCGCCGATATCGGTAATACCGTTCCAGCCCAGGTTGAGCAGGCGCACGTGTGACAAATCGTACAAGCGGGTCAGAAGCAGAACACCTGCATCTCCCATCCGCTCGTATCTCAAATCAAGCGTCGAATCCTTTTGCGCTACTGCATCACGCAGGCGGCGGACGAGACGGGCGTCTGGGGTATCGTGTTCCATTCGGTTCCTTATCTTCCGGCGGCGCGGCGTCGGATTTAAACACACGCAGATTTTTTATTTTGCGTGCAGCAAACATTCGTTCGTAGGCATCCGGCTCAAACCGGTTGTATGTGATGTAGAGTTCTTTCAGGTTGCGAAGGCGTTTGGTTTCCGCAAATGCGAGCATACCTTCAGCACCGATGCCGTTGGCATCGAGATGAAGCACCTTGAGATTGTCTAATGCTTCTGATTCGGCAAGAGCAACGGCCCCCGCATCGCCAATTGCGTTGAAGGACAGATCCAGCCATTCCAGGTTTTCCAATCCCTCAGCACCGGCCAGGAATTCAGCGCCTTCCGGTCCTATCTTGTTGCTCCACAGCACCATTTTTTTCAACTGTCCCAACCGGGACGAATCTGCAATGTACTCCATGGCTTCGTTGTGCAGGCGGTTGTCGTGCAACCAGAGCTCTTTGAGCCCTTCGAACATATCCGAATCTGCCATTTCTTCCATATGGGAATCTTTCAACCAGCAACTGTTGAGATGCAGGTTTTCGACTCCCGGTACTGCCAGATTCTCTGACAGATCCAGAGCCACCGCAATGGTCATCCGGCGATTGGAAAAATCGAGTGTTTTTTTATCTTTGCTGAGACCTTTTTTGATCCAGCGACGGATCCAATTCAGGTCATCGTCTTGTTTTGGCATGGATGTTTTGGGACAGCTCCAGGGCTCTCTATTGATTCAAAATTTTGGGTCGCGGCTACAAGCCCTCCTCGCGGAGAGAAATGCACAACCTGACGACTTTTTCGCCTAAGCTTCAGCACAGGACGCTCATGCGTACACCCTTATGAAACAAGGGGTGTCTGTGGCTCAAGACAATCTGCACAAGAGGCTAATTGTATCGGGTCACGCCGAAATGTAAAGCACAATCCCTCGATTGAAAGGCTCAATGGGGATGCTAATATAGCGGGATGAACAAAGCCCCTGCCTCCAAGTCCATCTGGCTGATTTTTGCTCTTATTCTACTGTCAGGACTCCTGTTTTCGGCCTGTTCCAGAGATTCGGAATTGGGAGGGCCTAATGAGAAGGTCCTGAGGATTGCCCTGCGCAGCGAGCCGCCAACGCTGGACCCCTCACTGGCCACCGACAACGTTTCATTTGACCTCCTGACCAACCTGATGGAAGGGCTGACCCAGTACGACGACCAACTTCGGCCGATTCCCGCCGTGGCCGAGCGCTGGGAGTTTTCCGAAAATGGTCGGGTTGTCCGGTTTTATCTGAGAAAGGATGCGCTGTGGTCTGATGGAAAACCCGTGACCGCGCACGACTTTGAATACTCCTGGAAGCGTTTGCTCAACCCGGCGACCGCTGCCGAATACGCCTACTTCCTCTTCGATATTGAAAATGCCGCCGAATACAACTCCGGCACACTCCGGGACCCGGAACAGGTTGGGATTCGAGCGGTGAACGATCAACTTTTAGAAGTGCGGTTGAAACATCCCGTAGTTTATTTTCCCAGCATCACCACGTTCATGGTCACGGCTCCGCTCAGACAGGATGTTATTGAACAACATGGCGACCAGTGGACCGATCCTGACAACATCGTCACCAACGGTGCCTTCATCCTCAAGCAATGGCACCACGAATACAAACTGCTGCTAGAGGCCAATCCAGATTATTTTGAGGGTCGACCTGCGCTGGACAAAGTCTGGGTCTTCCTTGTTCGCGACCCAACCACTGAGTTGACACTTTACGAAACCGGTGAGCTGGACATAACCTCCCTGCCATCAATCGCCATTCCAAATTTTCGTAAGCACCCTGAGTTTGTAAAACAGCCGATGCTACGCGGGTACTATTATGGATTCAATGTAAAGAGTCCGCCGTTCGACAAGGCAAACATACGGCGCGCATTGGGGCATGCAATAGACCGCTCGCAATTTCCCGTCATCCTTAAGGGGGAAGAGGTCCCGACGTCATCGTGGATTCCAAAAGGGATGTTTGCCTACAATCCGGATATCGGCCCGAAGTTTAACCCGGAGACGGCACGACGGTTGATGACCCAGGCTGGGTACCCTGATGGAAAAAACTTCCCACCTTTTTCGATCCACTATAATTCCGATCCCACCAATCAACTTATCGGACAGTATATCCAGGCGCAATGGCGGGAACACCTCAACCTGGAAGTCAGTCTTGAGGAAATGGAATGGAAGGTATTTTTAAAACGATTGCAAGTCGACACACCACCCGTTTTTCGGCTCGGCTGGGGTGCAGACTTTCCTGACCCCGACAATTTCATGAACCTGTTCACATCTTCAAGCGGTAACAACAACACCCACTGGGCAAATCCACAATACGACAACCTGATTGCAGAAGCTGCGGGGGAACAGGACCTGACGAAACGCAAAAGGCTTTACGATACAGCACAGAAATTACTGGTGGAAGAAGACGTGCCAATCATTTCCTTTTTCGTGACCACCAAGAGCATGCTGGTTAAACCCTATGTCAAAGGATTCAAACTCAACGCGATGGAGATTCTTTATCTAAAGAAAATTGATCTGGAAAAATAGTATTTACGGTTTCTGTTGACCAAAATAATATCAAAAGAGCCGCCCAGGAAGATCGTCAATTACAACGATTGGTCCACTCAATAGAATCAACCATTATGCAATGAAGGATTTGACCCCTTTCCAATTACAACGATTGGTCCACTCAATAGAATCAACCATTATGCAATGAAGGATTTGACCCCTTTCTCTTTTGTTGGAAGCGAGTGACACGCTCGTTCCTTGACACGGAGCCTGCTAAGGGGCCCCCCTTTACTTTAACCTTTATGTTAATGAGTGGCTCCTTTACTTAAGTAACCCAAAAAACTTTCAGCGGTCTTTTTTTCTGAATAATTTTCTTCTCTGAAATCTTTTTGCAAATCGACCAAAGAATAAGATTATGAGTGTAAGGATGAAGGGAATATCTTTTTCTGGGATAAATTCTTTTATTGGGTTCTCCATCCTTTTCGAATCGATATAAAATAGGCCGTCCTTAGTGGCAAAAAAAACAACCACTTCCAACACTGCTAAAAATATAAGAATACCGTGAAATATCCAAAACATTTTCCAGCCTGGAGTTGCCTTGGTATAAATTTCAATTGAGAAGCTTTTTTTTATTTTTTGAATAAACGTTTTTAGTAAGGACATTGTTAATCACAGCACTTTAAAATATCTTGTTCGACCGTAGCGGCTACCCCTCCTGCAATAGCACCCGCTATGCCCTGCTTAATTGCCTCACCAGGACTATTAGGTGATTCAATCAACTCGGTTAGCGCATCGAATAAACCTCCAGCAATTGCGGCTGAGGCAACAGGACCCAGCCCCTCCCCATCTACTTGTAATACCTTAGATGCTACAAACTTCCCAAATTTTCCGAGTGATCCTTTACCTGCACTTCCTGCAGAAGCCCCACCTTTTGAATATGAAGGGGTCAAGTCGCTCATTGCATATAGGTTGGGGGTTTTTGATGATTTTTCTATTAAGGGGTCAAGTCGCTCATTGCATATAGGTTGGGGGTTTTTGATGATTTTTCTATGTCACGTCCCCTTCGTCTTGAAATTGCCAACGGTTGGTATCAAGTGTTTTCCCTCAATAGACACAAAACAAAAAGGGCATGCCCCT
>JAJDAX010000141.1 GCA_029261615.1 Nitrospinaceae bacterium | reverse complement strand
CAGGCCTTCTTCGAAAACGATCAACCCGCTTTCCTTATTGTGGTGAATCCGGCATTGCACCAGGGTGGGGTCGGCCTGTTGTTTGATTGCTACACCTGCAGCCTGGTTACCCGTGATGTCGCAGGCTCGGAGAACACCTCGACCCTCCTTGTAAATAAAAACCCCTGCGGTCTTTCCATCGCGAATGCGGCATGCGGTCAGACGTGGATCGCCATGATTGAATATTTCGACACCCGCGCAATGGTTTTCATAAATTTCACATTCCTCAAGTACCCCTTTGCCATTCTGGTAGACCAGCACACCGCCCCGTCCATGGTGAATCGTGCAGCGACGGAGAACTGGATCGCCTTCATCCTGAATAACGACAGCCGCCTGCGACATCCTGGAAATATCGCATTCTTCAAAAACCCCAAGACCTCCATTCGTGACAACAACACCATTTTCTTTTCCGCTGTGAATACCACATTTCCGGAATAGCGGGTTGGCCTGCTCACTGATGTGGATCGAGGTTGAGGCATGACCGGAGATTTCGCACTCTTCGAAACGGCCTAATCCCCCTTTGGAACAGACGATGCCCTGGCTCAGGCTATTGCGGATTTTGCAACGGCGAAAAACCGGTTGTGTCTTGTCGTTATGAATTGAAACACAGGGGCCGGAGGCTGAGACGATTTCGCAGTCTTCAATCAGGAGGTCACCTTGTGGCAGATTGATGGTCGCTTCAGGTTTCTCAGTATGGGTCGTTGCCATGCGAAATGTCAGGCCTCTTACCGTGGCCTTGTCAGTCTCCATTAAGAGAGCCGACTGTCCCTGGCCAATGATTATGATTTCCTGTGCAGGACCTTCCCCTAGTATTTCGACTGACCGATTGAGGGTGATGGATTCTTTGTAAAGTCCGGGCAGGATTTTGACTTGACCGCCTTCAGCACACGATTGCAACGCGGCGTTTATAGATCGGAAATCATTGTCCCCGCCGCGCTTGGATACCGTCACCACCTTTGGCTTTTTGGGGTCAGAAGTTGCTGCTGGAGTAATGATCGGCTCAGGGACCGGAGTTGGTGTTGCCGGAAATAATGAGGATTGCTCTGGGGCTCGGACTATAGTTTCGATTTTAATTTCATCGACGGTTATGATGTTGAGTGCCAATGCCCAGGTTTCGACAGCCCAGCGCGCGGCAGGTTCCGATAGCGCGAGATGTTCTTTCAGGCGTTGAATCAGTTTCAGGACCAGCAGGTCTCTTGGTGCATTCGGGTGCGAAGCGCGCAGGTCCGAGGCAACACCTTCTTTTAGGGCACTGACCAGCACAAAAATCTCCCGACGGTACTTGCCACAAAAATCGCGGAGCAAACCCTCGATGCGTTTGGGTTCATCGCAAAGTCCTATTCCATATTCATCGATTAGGTCTTTGAGCTGTTGTCGGGGCAGGGGATGCATTTATTCAGCAGAGAATTGTGAGTGTTCGGGATTTTTTGTGGCATCTAATTCATGCTGTATCGGGACCGCGTTGGAGAGGATGCCAAGAGTGATGTCGTCTCCGCTACCCACACGCGTAGTTTCCTCCAGCCAGTCATGAAGGTGCCTCTGAATGTGATCGAGACCGTCCGTGCGAATGATGTCCAGAATATCCGGTCCGACTCTTAAAAATTCGTTGTCGTTTTTAAATGAGTTGGCGTAACCATCGGTTGAGACAAGAATCAGTTCCGGCAGTTCACCCTCACAGGGTTGTACCGTCAGGCGGACATCCCTTGCAGCGTGACGGGCGCACAACGAAGTGGTGGAATTGCCGATCAGTCTTGGATCGTCAGGTAAAGGTCGTTCCGTTTTTCCATCAGTATAAACGTTCAGCATGTCTCCATCACCAAGCTGAAGATAGAGTCGGTACGTCGGAGTGATGAGGACACCCAGTGCAGTAGCTCCGTAAGCCAGAAACGGGTTGATCATGGGGGATTCATCATCGTCATCCTCTTGGTAGACGTATAGGGTTTCTGCTTCCCCGTCGGCAAAAGGATGGGTTGTCAGGTGATCCAGGACCGCCCGTTTCCAACGGTATTCCAGTTCGCGTGGCAGATTATTTCCTGCATCCTGCTCAAGAGTGGAGTGTGGGACGTGCGAAGATAAACGTAGAGCAAACTCCGACAGGCATGCCGAAAGGGCATCCACCGCAAAGGCTGCGCCGGTATCGCTACGGAAACTGCGCTGACTGCCATGACCATCCGATATCGCCATGATCAGGGGGAGCCCTTCGTTCTCTCCAGAAGACCAGGAAATGGCGTCCTGATTGGCCTTGTTATCACGGATATGGGAAGCGCCCCGGACACTTTTTCCGATTGCCCGCCAGGCGATCGTTTGTTCCGGGTTCACCAGATATCTCCTGCGGAAATGACCTCAGTACTCGGGTCATGTGCTTTCGGAATAGGAACGTTGCCCAGGGTTTGAATGTCTTCTGTCTGGCTTGTCGGGGCCGAGGCTGCCTTGAGTACGACAGTTGAGGTCCACTTGATTTTGTTTTTCAGTGCTTCCGGATTGTTGGCTTGCAGAGGTTGGAATTCGGGGTTGCCGATGAATTTCTGCAGTACTTCATGATCGGCATCTTCACCGATAGCGATGGCTACGCGGACAGCTTTTTTGCCCCAGGGTTCCTTGACCAGAGCTTTCAGTCCGGCGTTGAAATCATCGGTCGGTTGACCATCGGAAATGAGCACCAATACCGGAGGCAATGCGCGATCGGTCATGGGTGGAATACGTAGCTGTTCGGCCACCATGTTTAGCGCCTGTCCGAGGTCGGTCACCCCGTCAGCTGAGAGGTTGTCCCATTTGAAATCTGCGATAGGTGTAGGTTGTGTGATATGCCACTGAGCCCCCGTACTGAAACGTAAGGCACGCACCAGCACCTGCGCATTCGGATTTTCATCCGCTACTTCCTGCATGTGCGGGATGGCCTCGCGGATGGCATTGTTGAGGGCCTGAATTTTACCGTCCACTCCCATGGAACCGGAGCAGTCGGCTATCCAGATGAAATGCAGTGGCCGGGTGGCCATTTCGCCACCGGGTCGTCGGTTCATGTAGAGTCTCCTTGCGGTGAGGGGTTCATTGAGAACCATTGAGGTGAGCCGTCGCGAGGGTCGGACGGCTTCAGGTGTTGGCTTTAACGTAGAGTAGAATTTCCATTGGACGCCCCGTGTCGGTTTTGTCCGCTGTGTTGAAAATTTGAAGGGGTTGTTCGGGTTCAATGAAATCCGGGTCGACGGTCAATTGGAATAACACAACGCCCCGTGCCGGGATTATATCGCGGTCACCTTCGATGGCTTTGCGTTCCGGTCCCAGAATGCGTTTCTCGCGCATGGAGGGGATTTTGTTGGCTGTCCCAATCCAGCTTTTTTCCACCCAGCCGACGAGGTCTTTTTCCCCCATCCCCGATGGTCCGCGAACGCCCAGATACACATGTTTTTGTTTCATCCAGGATTCGGAAAAATTCAGGGCAAACAGGTTGTCGACCCAAGTGAACGGGTATCCCGTATAGGCTTCGTTGATGCCTTCCTCGATCATGCGGAAAATGAATTCCCGTGCGGTGTCGAAGGAAAACCGGATATCATTATGGTTATATGTAGGAAGAGAAGGGGGCACCATTCCCTTACCCAGAGCGGCCATTTGCCCGACAAGCCCGCATAGTGAGACGTATAGCGGGAACGGGTGTGATACGCCTGTGTTCAAAATGGCTTCAAACTGGGGAAGACCCGCCACCAGACTTTTGATGGTGTTTTTTGTTTCAAGGATCATGGGCGCGCCCGCAGAAGAAGACGGGGACTGCACCTGTTCTGAAAGGTACACCGCTTTCTCTCGCAACCGTTGTGAAATCTGCTGGCACAATTCACCCAGTGGAGACCCCAGCGAGATGGCGAGGCTTGGTGGCAGATAGTCTGACTGGGCAAATGTTTCGTTTTTGTAGGTAACCTCAGCCAAGGGGAAGCTCACGTATTTTTGTGGGGGTTCATCGGTAGCAAGTAGTAACAGACGTGGTTTTAACCGGGGAATGGGGATTTCGTTGTCACCGGTATTTTCATCGGTGACCGGTCGCCCTTCGATGGAGTCAAATCGTGCAAGATCCCCTTTGAATGCCGCTCCCACTTTCTTTTCGGGAAGAGCGAGGTGGATCAACAAGGGGTTTGTCCGGATATCTTCTGCGAAACCCTCCAACTCTATTTCAAGTGCCGTTGTGTCATCTGCGTGTCCGTGTTCTACGATCAATCCATCCGGTAGAATCGCTTCCAGTTCCAGTATCCGGAACTTTCCACTGACGAGCAGGACGGGATCGATTTTCAATCGGCGGACTCCCCAGTGAAATGGGCTGGCCGACATCAAATGGTAATGCAGTAATTCCTCTTGGCGAGAAGCGGATTGCTGGAAGTGTTGAGGAGCCAGCATCATGCCTTCGTGCCATTGGATAGGAAATGGAATTCTGCGTGCGTCGACCATTATTCCGGTCCTTCAATTATGCGCCTGTTTGCAGGCAGGTTACTGTTCAGGTTCCCTGGGTAACGGTGACCTGGAAACTTTCTTTTTTAAACTCAATGAAAATATTCTTGAGCGGGTCAAACCGGGCTCGGTGATCCCCCTCGGTATAGTAACGGGCAAAGATCAATCCGGCTTCCGCCTTGACGCGAATCGGTAGAATCAAGTCGGGAACTTTCTGTCCCGGTGTCCATTCCCATTCCCAGGATTCAAAGCCGGTGCGCTTCGGGTAGTCCCGTTTAAACTGTTCCCGTTTTTGAAACCACTCATCCGCCGGTAATTCCATTAACTTTTTGAGTAGCTCTGAGTCATTAACAAGTACCAGATCGACCATTAGCGGCTGGTTCTTGTTGGCCTCTTCGCTGATAGCTACCCGAACATTTAGGTCGCCGCCGAACAGGGCCATAGTGCGTGCCCCGACATTGCATCCATTCAGAATTAAGACGAGAATTAAAATTGTGAGCAAAAGGAGGCTTTGCCTGGTGGACACTCGGTTCCATGAATTTGGGGTGTCGGAAAACATGGTCTCCTTAAAATCAGGGCAATGCGGTGAGTGAGCTTCCGGGTTGTAGGAAGCGTGTGGCCCAAGGGATCCGTGC
>JAJDAX010000140.1 GCA_029261615.1 Nitrospinaceae bacterium | reverse complement strand
TCGCAAACATCCGAACCCAATACCTCTCCGGTTCCTGTAAAGGAAAATGTTGCGCCACCTGCGCAAGTGCCGCAACAGGCTCCACCGACTGGTGGCCTGACTGCCTGGTGTTGGACGGTTATCCTGTTTGCTGTTTTTGCCACGATGGCTGGAGCAAAATACCTGACCCTGCACACCACTTTTCTGGATTTAGGATTGTATCTGAACCGGATTTTTCTGGTTGCGGAGGGGCAGTGGCAGGTCGCCTTCTCCGGGCATGCTCAACCGGTTCTTTTTCTATTAGCGCTATTGCATCAGGTGGTAACACCGGACAGGGTGCCACTTGTCCTTTTAGCCACGCAGGCTTTATTAATAGCGCTGCCCTTGAAATGGCTGTGGAAGGAATGGGGGCCGCTGGTTGCCGTCGCCTATGCTCTTTACTTTCCCATCTGGTACAACAACCTTTTTGATTTTCACCCGGATCATCTGGTCATCCCTCTTTTGTTCGCGTTTTTTTTATTCGAGCGTAAAGGAAAGTTTACCGCCGCCTGTATTGCCGCTGTCCTGCTTTGTGGAATTAAGGAACCGTACGCTTTGCAGACTGCCGCCTGTGGTTTTTATCTGGTTCTGGTGCGCAGGCAATGGAAAGCCGGGTTTACTTTAATGGGGCTGGGGCTGGCTTACTTCATAATTGCCCTCCAGGTTATTTTACCCATGTACACCCTTGGGGATCGGTTGGGCCCCAACACTATGGCTTATTCCTGGCTCGGTACGGATGTGTTCATGGCCGTTGAAACTTTGTTCACCAATCCATCTCTCTGGATTGATGATATTGTTAATAACTCCGGTAAAGGAACTTACCTCCTTGTCTTGTTTGGTGCCTTGGGGTTTATCTCGTTGCTTTCCCCGGCACCGCTTATCGTGGCGTTGCCGACAATTATCCTGGCGCTACTTTCACGAAACCCAAATCATTTTGGATTATTTTTTCACTACACCTCGGGACTTGTTGCCCCGATGATCGTTGCCTTCGCCGGAGGCTTACCCATCGCCAAAAAAATCGGGTCCTGGATTGACCTTAAGGAACAGGCTTTTTATATCCTGGTGATCGCCGGATTGTTGTTAGGACATATCCGCTACGCGCCATCCTTCGCGAGCTTGCGTTTCTATCAGGACAACGATTGGTCGTATCATGCCAGTGCCTATTTGCCAACTCAAAGGGACGCGACAGTCCGCCAGGCGATCAAGGACCACATTCCGGTTGATGCTGCGGTGAGTGTTCAAAACAGTGTCAACACAGCCCACCTGGCGCATCGTCCTCATATATTTGTTTTCCCAAAGGGAGTGGATGCCCCGGTACGTTTACCGGGCGCCGCCTCGTCGGCCCAATCCAATAACAAATGGGCCGATTACGTCGTTCTTGATCTCACGCGACCCTGGTTTTTGGAGGATCAATCCTGCCCCTGGAGATTGGGCGCCTGTGTGGACGGAAAAATATCAGGTAAATTCCTGGATTTACTGGAGAAATCCTTTAAAAATCACGAAATATTATATGAGAAAGATAGGTTCTTCATTCTCAAGCGAACCGGGTTCGTATATCAGGAAGCCGCTAGCCGATTTTATCGCCGGGTACCAAAATGATCGTCTTTTTAAGAAATTCAGGAGTCCTCGTTTTCTGCCTGTTGGCAGGACTGCTTGTGGCCTCGGTTCCTGCAACTAACGCAAAAGGTGATCAGGAAGTTCCTTCCAGATTATTTTTTCTTGCAAACATGGGTGACCCGAGTGTCCCACGGTTTCAAGCCATTCCCTCAGAAACAAGGCTTCCGCCGGGTGAGTACAGCGCTAAAGCTCATATGGTGGACAAAATTGCCATCGAAAGCAGGATTGCCAATTCAATTGATTTCCAACTAAAAAAAGGAACTACAGAAAGCTCATTCGGGAAATCCGCCGGATGGTCCAGGCTGACCGACGCCAATTGGTGGTCTCCAGGATCCGATCAGAGCACGCTGACTGTTCCTTTAAGCCTGAAAGAAAAAGAAAAATCTCTTTTCAACAAGTTCGATGAATTTCATTTCGAATTTCAGGCGTTAGGAGAACCGGGGCTATTCCCTTTTCTGGTCGGCCTGGAAATGGAAGCGGAACCCGGGAACCCGGAGGACAAAAAGGTAATCTTCGTTGCCGGGGAGCCCTCCCTAAAGCTGGAAGAAACTCTCAAACCCACGTCCAAAAACTGGTATCCAAAAAATTATTTTTACCTTTTAAAGCGGGAAATGAATCTTGAGCCAGACACCGATTGGAGATTCATCAATAAAGGTGGGTTCACTGTTGTGCAACGGCGCTTTCAAAAAAATATCAAACCCCTGGAAGCGATGGATATTGTCGTTCCTCCCAATTGGCCCGTGATAACAATCAATCTTAAAGTCGGATTCGAAGGACCTTACCGTCCAACGGAAATCCTCGCCCTGCACGATATATTTTACCACCGGTCCAAAGCCGGTTTTGAAGAAACCTTCCGCATCTATTTGGGTAAGTTGATTCGCGAACGATATGGAAAATTTGAAAAAGTAAATCTGGAAGAGGTGGTGGTTTTCTTTGAGGATCCTGCGCAACAAGTGGCCCAACACAAACCGTTGAAACGGATTTTGTTTCATAAGCTGGACATGAGCCCTGCGGACCGTGACTCCTCTGATATTGTTCAACTTCCTTTGGAGATCCGCCCGCTTTCTGCAACCACCTACCGGGCATCCGTCCGACTAAATGCTGTAAAAGGCAAGGAACTAAGCTTAAAGTCCACCCGCTTGAAAATCAGCCCCGAAAATCCAGCTGTCCCAGGAGGGTTGGTATTCCACCAGGCGAGGTTGGCTCAATTGGAAAGCTTGACTCGACCGGAAATCATTCGTACTTCAAAAAAGTTGGGGCACCGATGGGGTGGTCCGTTTCTTCCTCAACCGGAATCAGGCAAAATCGAAACCACCCATATCGATGCTTACTTCCCGTTTCATGTGTTGGATCGGGATCAGACTTATCACTCAGGGTTAATCGAAAAAAAAGAAGTTCAGGTTCAGACGACCCATGGCAGCCAGGCACGGGTCCACTATGAGAAACAGGGACTGGTCTGCGACTTTCTATTTCTGGATCAAAAAAGCCGGGTCAATGTTGAACTAAAAGGAATCGGCCCTTTTGCGGAAGAAAGAGATATCACTCTGGAGTTTAAACAGGAGGGCGATCTTCTCCTGAAACTTATTGAACCCGACCTTGGAGAAATCACCAGCAATACCCTGCGTTTTATCTTACCGGCAAACTCTCACCCCATGATTGAAGTCTTACCGCCGGAACTGGAGAGTCCCGAACGGACGGGTCGTCAACGGGGGCGACTTCTCATCACCGGGGCGTCAGTCGCCTCAGTTTTAGAAGATGAGGACGACACTGTCAAAAGTAATTTGGACACGACCGAAAAATCGACAGTGATCAATGGAAAAGACAAAAACTCATCTGAGAACGTTGCCCCTCTATTAAATCCCCTGCTCCTTTCATCAACAGAAAAAATAGACTTCACTTCTCCCGGGATAAAAAGCCCGAGAATCAAATCCATTCGGGTGCCGGGACTCCGTATAAGCGCACGGCATCCATTTGACCACTGGCGGCCTGTTCAGGGAGGGGTGCTTTTAAAGGGCCGGGGCCGCTGGGTTGATTTGCAATGGAAACATCCAGCGAAACTGTCTTCGGAGTCGCGCTTTTTTCTTTCAGTTTTAAAGGGAGAGCAGGACATTGACCACCTGGAAATTCTACCGCAAAAAGCAGGACAAACATTGCCTCCCCTGACTGCTGAGCCCAATGAACCCGTGATCTTGAACTCAAGCCCCCGGGAAATTGACGGGCTAAACGTTAGAATACATTTGAAATCCAGTTCTTCTTTTTCATTGGTTTTATCCGAAATGACCTTGTTTCATTCACGATCAACGCCGATCAATGAAACGCTGGATATCGACTACTTGATGTGGGAACGCACGGCACTCAACGCCAAGCCGATCACCAAACCGGAAACATTGCAGTGGGAGTCGAGCGCAAACAGAGTATTGATCACGGGTTCGTTTTCAGAGGAGCACCGTGTTTTGGAATGGTCGAACCCAATACACCAACCAATGGACTGGGTTCGTGGCTTACGGGTGAAATATCAGAGTGCCTGGGAGGCGGGGAAAGGCTCTGCATGTTGGCTCCAGTTAAACTGGAAAACCAGAAATCATCAGGGCCAAAAACGCTTCTGCTTCAATAAGCCTGTTGATGATGTTTACATTCCGGCTTCCTCGCTTTTTGAAAAAATGGCCCTGAAAACCGGTGAACCTCTGGAGTCCCTGGTTTGGAAAATTGAAGGACCCACCACTCCACGGTTTAAATCCATGCCGTTGGCCCTGGATCTGGAAATGGAACTGGACGCCCTGCGCCTGAGCCCCCTGCGTCACGAACTTGCACGGCATCCGGTTTTACAGATAGAGCAACATTCGATTTCACCGACCTCCCTGGAAAAGATCACAACCAATGAATTAGTCAAAAGAGACCCCTGGGTGGAACTCGGTAATTTCACTATTCCTCCAACACACTTTAAGACTCTGAACATGGAAGTGCTGGACAGTCCTTATCTCCGGGTTGAGGCGGTGGTGATTCAAAGCCATTTTCCCTTGCCTGAAGGATTTGTCGTTTTCAAGGAGGAGGATTCTATAATTCATGAGAAACGCTCGGTATCACCGTTTTTCCTGGTCGCGACTCTTATTTTAATGTGGGGCCTGTTTCTCATGTGGAAAAAAGTCAACAGTTCTCCCGCTTTAATGAGCAAGATAAGTAATGCGCGGATCATCACGAACCGCTGGGTGCTGGGCCCGCACGTTATATTGAACCGGTTGATCGGACTATTGGTTCTGGGACCGGGACTTCTCCTCTCGGGTTGGATGAGTCAGAAACCGGACACCCTGTCAGTATTGGAACCCTTGTTGCTTTTGCTTGCGGGGGTGTTCTGGCATGAAACACGATGGGCACTTCAAAAGTATCCGCGCAACCTGGAATGGAGCAATCCTTTTATAAATGGAAATACCTCCTCCACACCGATGGTACCGCACCTGGTTTTAGCAGGAGTGGTGGGATGGAGCGCCTGGTTTTTTGGATCTGGAGTTTCCGAAACTCCTACCGAAACGGCGGCAGCCCTGTGTTTATCCAGCATCTATTTTTATCTGCCCTGGGTAAGGCGCGTGTCCGTGCGGATCTTGTTGGGTCTGGTCTTCGCCGGCGGGTGTTACCTGGGTAGCCTTTCCCAGGCTCCCACCAGCATGCTGCCCAGTTTGGGAGGACTGGCTCTGATCCTGACATGGCTGAACATTTTGCAATGGACTCGCCCGGCCTGGGAAAAACGACACCTCAAATCTGCGCAGTGGATTTATCAATCCATTTCAAAACAACTTTTCCTTGGCTTGCTAGTGCTCATCCCGGTCATGGCGTTTCTGATTTTTCTGCAACTTGAAGTGATTGCAGAACCGATTGCAATCATCATCTACCTGCTCTTGGCAGGGGGTATCCTGGCTGAAATCTGGACGCATCTGAATCCTCCAAAAGAACCGGTGCCTGATACGGTCTCTGAAGCCAACTTTGACAAGGTATCTTCTGGTGGTTAATTTTTTAAGAACCAATTTTCTGGTTCTTTTTCTCCTCAATTCCGGAAACCTGTTCAACTACCTTTTCCAACTTGTTATTGCGCGCCAACTGACTCCCACCGATTTTGGAACTTTCAACGCAATCAATTCTATCGCGATCATACTTCTAGCCCCTGCGGCAGTTTTGCCTGTGGTTTATTCCCGATACACGGTCTCCCTGATGCAAAACAGTATGGGCCAGGTTCGAGACGTTTTAGTTCGTGGCATGAAGTTTTTTACCTGGATTACCCTTGGCCTTCTCGCTCTGTGTTTACTGGGCCTGCCCGGAATCAAATCCTACCTGCATCTGACTTCGACATTGCCGCTGATTCTCATGCTCATCCAATTCAGTTTGTCCATGGTTCGCCCTATACTTTTTGGTGTGATCCAGGGCTTGCAACGATTTACACTTTACGGGCTTGGTTCCAGCAGCATTCCGTTGGTCCGGTTTCTCAGCGGTCTGGTTTGTGTTGTTGTTCTAGGATGGGGTGTTAATGGTGCTGTATTCGCCGGGGTGGTAGGTGCCATCGTGGCCATGATAATCGGGTTCTGGGGTATCCGCGATATTTTGCGTCAGCCCAATCAGCCGATTCCTCCGGGTTTGCCAAAAAAAATGGCGCGCTATGGGTTACCGGCTTTTGCCACCGCATGTATGGTGATGGTTCTTGGCAATCTGGATATTGTATTTGTCCGTCATTACTGTTCACCAGAGGAGGCCGGTTTTTATGCCACCGCCGCAATATTGGGACGTATCGCCATGTTTCTTCCTGGCGTGTTAACCCACGTTCTTTTTCCGGTTGCTGCTCAGGCCCATGAAGATGGTGAAAAAGGTTCTGGTGCCTTGTGGACCAGTCTGGGTTTGACCGCCATTCTGGGTGGCGGATTCGCGGTGGTTTGTGCCATCTGGCCGGATATGATTATTTCCCTGCTGTTCGGTTCAAAATACCTTGATGCCGCTCCGATGTTGGTCATCATCAGTATTGCAATGGCACTCCTGGCGATCGCGAATGTGATATTCACCTATTCACTGGCACGTTCCGAGTTTGGTTACCTCTGGCCTCTGGCAGCCGGAGTCCTGTTGATGTTCTTTTTGATTTTCATGTTTCACGATTCTGCCCGGACCATCGCCATGAATGTTCTATGGTCGGTATTAACCATTTTGATTGGAACGATAGGCTGGTACCTGCTGAAAAATTTTCGTCCTGAGCCTGCATCATGACTGTTAGAAAAAACTACACCAGCCAGTGGTGGGCCACGGTTTATGTGGCAGGCGTTTCTTTGTTGATAACTTTTCTTTTGGGGCGCCTGTTTGGGCCGGGCACGTTTGGGAGTTACAGTTATATCGTGACGGTCGGGGCGCTGGTTGGCATATTTCAGGACGGAGGATTCAAAACCCTGATTAACAGGGAGCAAGCCAGCCCTTCATTAGGGCTTGAATCCAGGGGCCTGTTTGCTCAGGCACTGGGTCACGTGCTGATCGCGACCAGTGTGGCCGCAGGTGTGATTCTTCTCCTTCCTCTACAGCATAAGAACGCGCTATTAATCGCACTGGTCTCGTTTGGTCTCGGCGCTATCACCAATTTCATTTCGTCGATTAAAAAAGGTTCGGGTGATTTCATTGAAGAAGCGAGTTGGCGAAGCAGGATACGAACGGTTACAGCCCTGGCGGTTATTCTTTCTGTTTGGCTATGGGAACCTACTGTAGAAGGTGTGCTGATCGCCTGGTCGGTGGGGCAATTTTTAGTTCTGGTAACACAAAGAGATTTTTCGCTGACCCGGATTTCAATTTTTGGCTGGGACAGGAGAGTCTTGAAAAGTGTTCTTGCGCTGCTAATCATCGACATTGCAACGCTCATCTATTTCAAAATCGACATCGTCATGTTGATGCACCTGCAGGAATCAAAGGATGCTGTAGGTTTTTATTCGGCGTCTTCACGGATCATTGAAGGGGTCATCCTGCTTCTATTTCCATTTGCCAATGTGTTCTTCCGTGATTTCAGGTTGGCATGGCAGGAACATGGAGAGTTTAAAAAACTGTCGCAAGCCTGGCTGTTACGCGCGGGGATGTGTGCTGCCCTGGTAGTGCCGCTGGCCTGGTTGCTGGCTGAACCTGTGCTGACTCTTTGTTTCGGCGAATCGTTTTCTCAAGGGGAGCATGTGCTTCGCTTTCTTTTGCTGGCGTTGTTTTTTATTATTCCAAACCTGGTGTTGACGCAGGGCGTTCTGGCCCTGAACCGTGAATCGTTTTACGCTAAAATCGCCTGTCTTGCCGCTGTTTTAAATATTGGTCTAAACTGGATCCTGATTCCCCGTTTCGGTCCTGCGGGTGCGGCTCTTGGCACAGGCATAACCGAGGCGTTTTTGTTTGGTATTTTCCTCTATAACATGATGCGTTGGCTGAATACTCAGAAAGGTGCGAGCCATGCCTGAAACCCTGCTCTTGCACGACGCATTCGATTTCAAGGGCGGTGGGGAACGGCTGGTCCTCAGTTTGTGCCGGGACCTCAACCTCGACCTGGCCTATGGCCAGCGAAACGTCAACAGTTTCGACTTGTCCGATCTGCCCGGAAAAACGTTCGACCTTCATGCACATTCTTCTTTGCTGGGTTGGAGAACGCTCAAGCGTCACCGCGCGTTTACCCGGGGCACGCGCTTTTTTAAAAACTATCGCACGGTAGTTTACAGCGGCATCAACGCACCTTTGGCTGTGCACAATCACAGCGAAGGCCGCAACCTGTTTTATTGCCACACACCACCGAGAGCACTTTATGACCTGCGTGACTACCAGATGGCTCGCCTGCCTGCGTGGCGTCAATTCCTGGTGGCCCGCTACAACGCATGGTTCCAACCGTTGTACGAAGATGCCGTGAAACGCATGGACGTGATCGTCGCCAATTCAAAAAATACGCAGGAGCGGATTCGTCGTTTTATTGGGCTAGATTCCGTGGTGGTGTACCCTCCTTGCCCGACCCGCTGGTTTCAATGGAAAGGGCAGGGCGACTACTATCTTTCGACGGCACGACTCGAAGAAGTCAAACGGGTGGAGCGTGTGCTGGAAGCTTTCTCTAAAATACCGGATAAGAAATTGATTGTGACCTCTACCGGTCCGGAGTCCCTGCGCCTCCGCGAAAAATATAAGACGTTTCCCAATATTCGTTTCACCGGAGCGGTCGAGGAGAGTGAGTTGCGCAACCTGATCGGTAACGCCATTGCGACAATCTATATCCCGGTGGACGAGGATTTTGGCATGTCACCAGTGGAGTCGATGGCAGCCGGAAAACCTGTCATTGGTGTGCGCGAAGGGGGTTTGATGGAAACTGTGGTTGAAGGGGAAACGGGAATTTTGTTGGATCCAAACCCCTCCGTGGAACAGATTAGACAGGGTATTTTGAATCTGTCGCCAGACCGGGCCCTGGAGATGCGCGAAGCCTGCGAAGCGCGGGCGAAAAGATTCGATCAGAAAATTTTTATCGAAAAAATGAAGGGACTTATAGATCCTCGGTAAAGCCTCTGTACCTCCCCTCCCTTGATTCAATTCCCTCCCAATAAAAATCAGACGCAAACCCTCTTTTGGATTTTAATAGTTTACATAGTAATTATGTTGCAATTTTTTCTGTAAGTTTTCCCATTTTATTTCGACTCCATAATGATGAAACAATTGAATCGAAGAGGGGAAAACGGATGATAAAAGCGTTCAAGGATTTCATGAAAGGAATCTTGAGTCTTTCATTAGGATGGCAGCTTTGGGTGAGCTTGATGGTGGTCCTCAACATGGTCGCCCCATTGGTATTTCTGAATCATATTGAAGCTCAGGTCACGTTGATTGCGATGATGGCAGGGGGGATAACAGGGGTCGCGTTGGTTAAGGTTCAGGGCTTCACCAAGCTACTCGGTCTAATGCATATCTACTGGATTCCGCTTGTATTTTATCTTGCTCAGCAAGTGGGATCGCTTTCGACTTCAGACCTTTTTTGTCGATGGATGTGGTCGGTGATCGTGGTGAACAGCATCTCACTCGTTATTGATACTGCAGATGTAATCACCTATTTTTCGATGAAGAAAGAAACAGGGCGAGAATGATTTGGAGTATGCA
>JAJDAX010000139.1 GCA_029261615.1 Nitrospinaceae bacterium | reverse complement strand
CGTACCTCCTCGTCTGATTACAACAGGCGATGAAGACAGTCCGCCACCCAGGCCTTCCCATTTTTTCCACGAAGCACTGATTCGGCGAATACCCCAAAGCCGGTTGTCAGCTCCACGAGTGTAAATAAAAGTGCGGTTGCCACCACCATGGATGATCGCGGGTTCACCTTGTGACTTGCCTCCAAGGTTGATCCAATCCATCCAGCCAGAGGGTTTTTTTCTGCGATAAATCAAAGCTCCGTTGTCATCAAGTGCAACAACTTCAATTCTCCCGGGTGCTATAGATAAAGCTGCAGGTGCCGTAGCCAGCACACCCCCTAAAGATTCCCATGGATGAAAAATGAAACCGTCCCAATGCATCCGCCATAAGGCGCGATCCGGTCCGCGGACGAAAATGTCTGCGGTCACTCCGTCTGTTGAAATCGGAGCCGGGGCGGATGTAAGCAGTCCACCAAGAGTTCCGAGTATCTGGGGTGCGTTAGCTGTGATATTAGCTGTCACAAGATCGAAATTTCGACCACGGGCAAAAATATGAAAGTTGCTACCGTTTAATACAAGTGGATGCGGGGCAGAGGAGATGATGCCATTGGTAACGATTCCGAAGGGTGTCTGTGCCTGATTGTGTTCTACCCATGGGCTCCAGGTTCCCTGCCAGGACCGTTGCAATAAATTTCCATTGTGGTTTCTCGCGAAAATATCACGCCGATTGTCGCTGGACCTTCTTTCGCCTGAAATGCCAGAGGCGAGAAAAGGTCTACCCGCGTATTCCCAACGGATGCGACCTGCTATTTCCTGTAATTCCATCGCCGCTCCGGTACCCGACCGGGCAAACACAACATGGTCGTTATTCATGTGTGGTACTACCGCCGGTTTTTCACGAATCGTTTGACGCAATCGGACATGAGTGACTGTGTCTTCCATGACCGTATCCCCATGCGAGGTGATGATCGTTGCCGGTTTATCTTCCGCATCGAAAACAACTGCTGTGCGTAAACGGGGCGTTTCACCTTCTCCGCAATCGACAAGTAAATGGGTGCCGGGCTTGACGTCTTCTTGACGCGTGTCTAGCGGGTACTCGTGATTTCCATGAAAAAAAGATGAGGTGACTGTTCTCTGGGTCCACTTGGGCCACGGATTTCCTGGAGTTCCGGGAAGATAGACATTCTGAGTGGCGGGTGCGTTGTGCCCGAAGAACCGTAATCGTTGTTCGGCTTTAATTGCACGGGCTACTTCATACCAGAGTCCTTCTTTTTGAACCGGTGGAGAGAAGGTAAGTATTTCCCCGGAAGCCGGTGTGGCGAGGCCACCGACCGTTTTTTCTTCAATTGTATTCAGGCCAAATATTATGATTCGATCTGCGAGTCCCAGCTTTTTGGAGCGAGAAATCACCGGTCCCTTTGACTGGCCTTTGTGAAATGCATTGAATGGAAACGGAGGGGCGAATACTGGATTCTGATTGATCCCGGCGTGCGCCAGAAGTGTTTCAATCGTTTCAAAAATTTGCGGTTTTTCATCCTGCCCGGGGACGCTCATCACCTTGAGTCCGCGGCGTATGTGTGTTTGCGCCCCTTTATCGAGTGTGAAGGCCAGCAGGGTGGTTGCAGCAAGACCGGGATGGAGCCGATACCCGATCAGGCGGGTCAATCTGAGTAATGAATCGCGTTCACGCGATGTTCTTAAATAAAGTTCATTAGCGATGCGTTCGTTGTAAAAAGTGAGAACGTCACCTACGGCAGAAAATAATTCAAGTACTGTGATGGCGAAGTCATCACTTTCGCGCGTACTCAGGGCAGACAGTGCCGGTTCATCGGAAATGGATTGGAGCAGGGCTTCACGGAAACTGGAGAAGGTGCCAATACGGTATGAAATTTCGGATAAGCCGGGACGGTTATCGTGAAAAACAGGTGCAGGGGAAACAGGTGGCAGGCAACAGCTGCAAAACCTCGGATCGTGAAGCTTAGCCATGTTATTGCCCCCCCACAGCGGTCAAACGTAGCACGCCGTTCTCAGGTAAATTAGGATTGTTGTCGAGCCTGGGAATTTCGAAGGGGCTCATGGAAATTAGCCCACGTTCCAACTCGTCGCTGGCATCTTGCCAGTACCTTTTAAATAACTGAACCCTGGCCGACTCCACCCCTTCAATTTCTTCGATGGCAGCGTACAGTTTGGAAAGATAGACCGGATTTCCAAAATTGAATTCGAGTAAATGGAAGAATCCTCGCGACCCATCTGCAAATTGTTTGTTGGACAATCGTTCAGAGACGGCTTGCAGAATATCGCCTCGAAAATGCCCCGGGGATACACACAACTTGATTTCGATTTCAATCGGGATGTAAGTTGCTGCCTTGACCTTGAGGTCGTAACCGGCGAGCTTGAAGAACTTAAGATGAGTTTTTATTTCTTGCTCAAAATCCGGTGCAAGAGTCACACCTCCTCCTGGAAGCCGGATGAGGTTGGTTTCATCACGAGGGTGGATGGCGACAAACACGGTGTGCCAGCTACCGGTCCAGCGAAAACGGACTTTTGCTCCGGCAACACCGGTATGGCGCAGGGCTGCTTCTTCCCAATCGTCAACGGTGACCGCGCGAAACAGAATTGCGCGGAAGGCCTCGGGTGCCTGTTGTCGCACTTCTTCTATTGATTCGGGTTGGGTTCCCAGGGTTGCCGCAATCGGTTGGTAAACCTCTTCCACCCCGGCAAAATTTAACGGGGCTCCCGGGTTTTGCGGGTCCAGAAGATCCGTAGGATCGGGTTCGACAACATGCACCAAAGATTCGCGACCAATATTTCCGGAGGTTCCATTGCCAATGCGGTAGCGGGCTCTCACGCGGGCAATACTCAGTGGGCGACGACCGTATTGATCGTCACCAAAACGCAGGATGGCCTGACCATTGTTGTCGACCTCCGCGACAAAGTGCGTGTCATAGGGACCACTGTCGAGTAAGTTCGGCACCGGCACCCATAGGTCCTCATCACCGTCTCTTCCGGTGAGGATCAGGTTGATAGCGGGTTCCGTTTTAAAAGGGGGTTGGTTTAAATCATGGCGGCCCTGAATCAATTGACCTGTTGACGTAAAGCGCGGCCCTTCAGCTGGCATTCCCTGGTGGGTTAAGGGAGCATCGGGTAGAGGGAGAACGGGCAAGGTGCGCTGGGTGTCCTCCGGAGGTAATCCCAGGTCGCCATTATTCGAATCCCGACGTACGGTGTGACCGTGATCCGCAGGTGCCACATTTCCCCGAGCGACAGCGACAGGTCCAATCGAGTCTCCGTCGTCCGTTTCTGCAGACAAGCAAAGGGGAAAAGTTAATTCATCTTCTTCACTCCAGGTCACCCTTTGCAAGGGCAGGGAAAGAGGAAGGGGGTCTCCCGGTATTGCCGGGTTAAGTCGTGGTGTTAGTTCGCCATTCGGGACTTCATTTGTAAAGGCGTCATCAAATGTGTTTTCTACGGAAACGATACGCACTACCTGTCGGTGATTTTTATCGACATCAGCATTCGCCCCGGTTTTTGGACTCAATACTTCTTCTAATAGAAGGTATTCCCCTTCTTGAAAATCGGGTCTTTCCGCTATTTCATTTCCAGCAGTTCCGGTCAGGGCATAGAGGAACGCCTGGGTAGTTCCTTTTCCCAGGCAACACAGGCCGTCACTCCAGGTGTGGATTCGTAATTCATTATGTAACCGGATTACCCGTGTCAGCGCTGTCGTTTCGAACAGGGTAGCGCCGGTCATCGCAGGATCGGAATCAACCTCGGCGGTTACGGGTATAACGGCAGGGGGGGGAGCGGTTTCTCCAATAAGGGGGTTGCTGATATTAGTGGTCAGCCCGGCTCCCGCAGGGACCACTCCGTTTCCACCGGTACTGGCTTTAAAATGGACAAACGTTACGGCATTGCGGCCATTGTGCATACGATAGTCTATGAGCCTGGCATGACGACGGGCGGAAATACGATGGAGGCAGGTGTCGAGATAGCTTTCTGTCCCGGGTCCTGCATCCTGGAGATAACTCAGGTAGTCCCCCGCATAGGCCAGCAATTCAACCAGCGCCATTCCGAGATCTGCTGGCAGGCGCTCCTGCCAGCCCGGGTTGCGCAAATCGATAAGGTCGACCATTAACCTGCGGAAACTCTGATAGTCTTTTGCTTGATAGTCGAGCGCAGGCTCATTCAAAAAATCGGGCGGACAATCCGGATCCACACGGCAATCAAATTCAGTCGGGCAACCTGTCCTGAAACCGACCCGTGCCTCGGAGCGTTCAATATCCATGGCAGGGTGGTTGACCCGCAATACGTAGTTGGAAAAATCACCTTCCTCATTGACGAAAATATTTAACCGTGCGGGTTCCCCGGGAACGGTACTAATTTTCACAACCTGAATATTAACAATACGGACGCCGCCAAAAATCTCGAAATCACTAATTGTCAGAGCAGGCGCGGCGGGGAGTGGTTTGAGAAAGGTCACTTCCAGGCGAAATTTCTCATCCTGCAGAGGTGGCATCGGGTTTCGTCGAAACTCAACAAAGTCGATGCCATTCAACGGGTGTGCCGGGTTTCTTAATACCCCGGACCGGCGCTCATCTTCACAACCCAGCATTTTGTCTCTTGATACAACCATTTCGATTCCTTATGGAATGGGACGGCGGAAAACATCTTCCCGCCTTTCACCAGTGTCGCGCCGGGTGTAACTCACGCGCACTTTCAATTCAGCATCTTCAATCTCAACGTTGACCGCCTCAATCGACACTACCGGGTCCAGCCAGCGGATGAGGGAGCCGTGGACCAGTTGTTCGGTTGCTGCCCCGAGAGCATCTGAGCCAGGTGCGAAGACGAGTTGCTTGAGTCCGCAACCGAATTCAGGTCGGTTGACCCGTTCACCCGGCGAAGTAAACAACACCTGAAAAATCATGTCTCTCACGTGTTCATCTTCGCTGGTGAAAGCACTGCGTCCGCGCTCGTCTATGGCAAATGGAAAATCTGTGAATATTTTTTCTGGAAACATCACAATCCCTGGGTTTTTATTGTTGCAGGTTTAACTGTGACCGGTAACTGGATGGGTTCCGGTAAATTTATTTCAATCGCATCCTTGTTTTCTGCCAGGTGCCTGACCACTCCTCTGGAAATCGCCACAAACAGGCGGCGTCGGTCGCGGATGGATTCATCATTCGCGTCCATGTTGAGTGGGGGAATGCCGTCCATTGTCATCAGATCGTTCAACTCCTGTTCGATTGTGCTTGCCATGGAATTGATAAAATCCGAATAATCGGTTTGGTTGTTTTTTAGATTTCCGGGTCTCCATCTATCTCCCATTCCGGTCTCCTTTTATTCCAGAAAAACTTTGATCGACAACAAAGCGGGTGTCGGCGGAGTCATCGGGGCCACCGGTGGTGCCGGAGTTACCGGGATAAACCCCGCAGCAAGTTCACCCGGGTGTACATGAGCATTGAACATCGTGACAATCTGAGTGAGATAGGCCATCAATTGGTCGCCTAAAACTGAGGGGTGGGCAGCCGCCTGACTGCCTTCCTGAATGATTGGGCCGTCCAGTACCACCCTTGCCGCCCCCTTTACCGTTACTGTCCCCAAAGCACTGACCTCGACATGATTGAGCCCGGTCGAATCGGTGATAGTGATGGTTTGTAAAAGATCATCCATGACTGCAGTGAGCCCAAGTTCACTCCGCCAGATCTTGGTCGTTGGAAGTGGCGGGGTGGCCGGAGGTGCCATTGGCG
>JAJDAX010000138.1 GCA_029261615.1 Nitrospinaceae bacterium | reverse complement strand
TAAATTAACTTTGATGACCTCTATGCTTTTCTAAAATGAAATTGAAATCCTGGTAAGTTGTGTTTTAGGATTATTTCTGGTGATTAACTTTCAGGAAAAATTTCTTCAATTCTCCCAGTGAAAAACAGAGGACTTCCGTTGTAAACTGCTACTGATACCTTGCAAATCAATTTCCACTGAGAATGTCCCGGGGACAGTGCCATGATTGATGAGATTGACTTTTTTGATCGCCGCGCCAATTTTCAGAAAAAGGAAAAAAAAGGCGACGACTGGAATGAATTGAAAGAACTCAAATTGAAACAGACCAAGCCCTCAAAAAAAAAGGAATCTCAGAAGTCTGAAACTCCATCTGTCGATAAACCGGAATCCTGAAAACAAAAATGGAAAGAATTTCGATTTTTCTGGCAATTCGATTGTCGGGAAAGTGAGCGGTGTTATATACTGCGCCGATTCCATATTTCAAACCTTAACATCCTGGGGGACCTGATGCTCTGGATGAGACAATGTACTAGCTTAATTCCCGGGGCACTGATTTTGTGGGCCCTGGTTGGACTTACTGCGACAACGGGTTTTGCGGCAGATGCTGTTAAGCTCGATGCCCTGATTCGTGCTGCGGATGATGCTCTAGATAAAAAAGAACTGGAAAAAGCCGAAAAACTTTATTCCGAAATTCTGGTGAAGGATCCTCAAAACTGGCGGGTGATGTTTGCTCTTGCTGGTATCCACTTTGACAATCAAAGATACGAAGCATCGCGCAAACTGGTGACCAAAATTCTGGCCATGCCTGTTTCCAACGGTCGCAATGTGAACGTATTTTATCCTGATTCGACTACGGGTGAACCTGCAGAACTCGTTGATGAAATCGTCTTGCCTCCGCAGCGCACAAAAAATAACATGCGCAATTATCTGGACATTAAAGGCAACGCGCCTATTCCTCATTATCGTCTTTTCTTTAAAAATTCCGGCAAAATGGAACTGGTTCCGCAAAGCGTCGTCCGTATTGAATACGATGGAGTGCTCGGCAGAGCGTATGATGAAGTCGAGGTATTTTCTCTGGAGGTTGACAGGGCATTAGTCGCCAAAGGCGGTACGACGGGTACGACGGAGGTGGTCAAAATTAAGGGAGGTTGTTTCCAGATGGGCAATAAAGAAGGAACCCCGCTGGAAAAACCAGTACATGAGGTATGCCTGAAAGATTTTGACATGGATAAATATGAAGTCACCCAGGCGCAGTATCAGGCCGTGATGGATGACAATCCTTCACAAGCGATTGGGGCCAACAGACCTGTCGAGCATCTCACCTGGTTCGAAGCTGATCGGTATTGCACCAAGGTAGGCCGCCGTTTGCCAACCGAGGCGGAGTGGGAGTATGCCGCACGTGGCAACACGACAACGAATTTTTACTGGGGCAATACGATCAAAGGCAAGGAAGCAAATTTCTGCGATAAAAACTGTACGCTCAACATCCGCGTTGCCAGCATTGATGATGGTTATGTTACCACCGCACCGGTAGGCCAGTTTCCCGCGAATCCACTGGGACTGCACGATATGGCCGGTAATGTTTCGGAATGGGTGAGCGACTGGTTGGACCCTAACTATTATCGCTATAGCCCGAAGGACAATCCCACAGGTCCCCGTCCACTCGACCATAAGGTTATGCGCGGCGGTGGCTGGAATAATACGGCGGGTTTTGCCCGAACTTCTAACAGGGCCGGATTATTGCCCCACTTCAGGAGTGACGGGTTGGGCCTTCGCTGCGTTTCTAAATAAGAGCGTAGCGGGTTATTGATTACCGAGGTTCAATTGTGCGTCGATGTCGCGACGCATGCGTTCTGGTGAAACCATTACGGCACCGGCCTTCGGGACGGGAAATACAGAGATGAATTTATTTGCGGTGTGAATGCCGGGGATCCATCGTTCCCGCCATGCCTCAAGTTCAATCGATTTGGGTTGGTGTTCCGTCCAGTTTTTGGTACGGCATCGGTCCGCAAGTTCTGGATGTGGCCAGATGGGCAGGAATTGCCTGCCCATCGGGTCTTGTCCGACCGCCCACAACTGGTCATCCGCAAGGCTCCACACTTCCCCCGTTTCAATCATCTTCTGAATTGAAAACCGATACCGCTGTCCCGGATCAAGCTTGATGAGTGTTTGAAACTGGTTTTCATCCATTTCCTGCTCCTGCGAAGAGTACGAATCTACATATCCTGCGCTACATTAATATTTGTGACGTTGTGACGGCATTTTGAATCAGGTGTTGGCCGCCTCTTCCTTGAGTTGAGTCTTCAAAACCTTGCCGGTCGGGGTTTTCGGCAGCGCATCGTACAATTCAAAGCTGTCGGGGGTCATAAAGGCAGGCAGTTTTTCGCGGCAATAATTGCGCAACTCCTGCACTGTCGCTTCCGCGCCTTCACGCAGAACGAGACAGACTTTAACCTGTTCACCCATCCGTTCATGGGGGACTCCGATAGCCGCCACCTCAGCAACTGCCGGATTATTCATCAATACATTTTCAATGGCGAGTGGTGAAATATTTTCGCCCGCACGGATGATGAGGTCTTTCTTCCGGCCGGCGGAAATGTACAAGCGTCCTTCCTCATCGAGATGACCGAGGTCTCCCGTTTTCAACCAGCCATCGGCGGTCAAAACTTTGCGCGTTTCCTCCGGTTTTTTCCAGTAGCCTTCCATCACGGTTGAGGCTTTCACGACGATTTCCCCAACCTCTCCCTGCGGAATTTCCTCACCGTTTTCATTGACAATTTTGACTTCGACATTTGGAAGTACAGGGCCTACAGACCCCACTACACTGCCATGCTTCATGGTATTAACGGCAATCACAGGGGAGGTTTCGGTGAGACCATAGCCTTCCAGCACCGTACACCCCAGAGTTTTTTCAACTTGACCCAGCAAGGCGTGGGGCAGGGCGGCCCCGCCGGAGATGCAATAGTTGAGGGAAGCAGCGTCATATTCACCACGCTGGTACAACTGAACCAGAAATGAATAAATCGTTGGGACCAGAGGTAAAACCGTGGCCTTGTGCTCAGTGATTCCCTGCAAAATGGATTTGGGTTGGAACTGCGGGATCAGGATCAACGTTCCTCCCGCTCTCAAAAATACGAGAGCGATGATGTTCCCAAATGAATGAAAAAGCGGCAACGCCATGATAGCCCTATCTTCCGGGGTGAACGGTAGATGTTCCTGAACACCGGTGGTGTTGTCGAAAAACTGGGACTCATTGAGTCCGACACCCTTCGGTCGTGCGGTTGTTCCGGAAGTGTAAAGGATCATATCCGGAGCGTTGCTGGAGCGTTGGAGACGGGTTTTCCCTTTTTCCCGATCGCCCCCTTCTACGAAAGCGTTGAACGATAGAGTGGTTTCCTCTGGAAGACCATGGTCCTGTTCAGGGCCAGTCAGAATGCGGTAGCGAAAATTGGCGAAGAAGGGTTTGGTTTCTTCCTTAATAAACGCAGGATTGACCATCATCAAATCGACGCCGGCATCCTGTGTGATGTAAACCAGGTCGTCCGGGGCCAGCAGGTAGTTGTAGGGAACAACGGGAATTCCCTTTAAAAATGCCCCAAGCATGGCCACTAGTGTTTCGCTCTGGTTCAATCCCATGATGGCCAGCTTACTGTCAGGGCCGGGATCAAGAGCGTCCAGCCCTCCGGCGAAGCCTTCTATCCGGTCCAGCAGTTGCCTGTAGGTGATTGTCCCTTGAGCTTCAATAATAGCCGGATGATCCGGCTGATTTTGCGCGTGTGCTTGGATTTCCTTGTAAAATTCCAGGGCCATGCCGCCTCCCAAAAAGTTTTGGTGATTATACCGGAAATACAGGCCAACGCACCGCTAGTAATCCCCCCGCTTTCGATAATGAAGAAGGTTTTTGAAATTGAAATTTGGAAGGAAATATAAGATAATGAAATCAAATACTTAAATGAGGTTATCCGCATAGTGAAGTTAATTCATTCCGGGGAGTCCCGGTATTTTTTTATCCAGATAGTTCTAATATTATCGGCAATTTTGTATTTACCGGGTTGTTCCAAGGAGCCGGAAAAGGTTACTGCGTCTGGAAGGGGCGGCATGATGATGCCGGTGGAGTTGGGCAAGGTGGAGTTTCGTTCCATCGTGGATGAGGTGCGTGCGGTGGGGAACATTGTTGCCGACCAGCGGGTGACCCTTACCTCCGAGGTAAAAGGCCGGCTGGTCGAGTTTCCAGTTAAAGAAGGGCAACGTGTGCAAGGCGGATCTCTTATTGCTCAGATCGATCCTAGAGAATATCAGTTGCAGGTCGAGCGTTTGCAGGCAGATTTGATCAGCGCACAGAAAGATCACGAAAAAGCGCAACAGGGTGCGCGACCTGAAGACCAGGCGCGTTTGAAAGCGCAGGAGCAGGCCAGCGCCAGTGCCTTAAAACTTGCGAGGAAAGAAGAAGAGCGATTTCGAAGTCTGGTTGAAGAGGGCGTGGTGTCTCAGTCTCAATATGACACAGTGAAAGATCGTGTCATGCAGGCGGAAGAAAGTTTTCGCGCCAGTCAGGCTGAGCTTGCAGCTGGAAACCAGGGACGAGAAGAAGACATTCTTAAAATGCGGGCGCAATTGGAATCGGTGACCAAGCAACTGGAAATGGCCGATTTGAATCTGGAGAAAACTTCGCTGGTTGCACCGTATGACGGAGTGATCCTGTCGCGGCAGGTGGAGGTGGGTGCGTATCTGAAAGACGGTGACGGTGTTGCAGAAATGATCGGTGCCAATTCTTTAAAAGCCCTGATTGAAATGCCGCAGTCTTATCGCCCCCGTTTAAACGAATTGCGTGAGATTGAATTTTTTGTGCCGGAATTGGGAATCCGTTTCAAGGAAAAGTCGAATTTGAAATCGCGTGTGCGGATCATTCCAGACGCGAATATTTTTTCAGGCAACATACAGGCGCAGGTTGAGCTATCGAACCCGAACCCAAAACTGTTCCCGGGTGTCACGCTGGAAGCCCGGCTTCGTTTCAGCGTCCGTAAGGATGTCAAGCATGTGCCGTCGATCTCGCTGGTCATCGGTGAACAGGGAACGATTGTTTATGTAGCGCGCGATGGCAAAGCGGCGTTGGTGCCAGTGAAAGCCGGACTGGAGCGCGATGGCTGGGTGGAGGTCACTGATTTTACTCATCAACTCAACAAAAAAACCAAATTGATCGTGCGCGGTTCCGGTGCGGTGTTCCCCGGGGCCAGTGTGATGGCGACTATCGGGGGATCGGGTCCGGGAGGCCCACCGGGCAAAAAACCGGGAAGCGGACCGCCTGAAAAAGGCAAGGGACCGGGCAAACCGCCTGCCGGTGCCGCCAAAGAAAAACCTTCTGAAAATAAAACCGCGAAACCTGTAAGTGCTCACCCGGGCAAAGCTGCCGAAAAGACCAAACCCATTCCTTCCGGAAAAACATCGTGAAGCTGGTCGACTATTCCATTCGTAACTATCACACCGTGACGGTGGCCATCGTGATGGCGGCGACCATCGGGGTTCTGTGTTACGGAATTCTGCCACGCCAACTCACACCGACTGTTGACAAGCCTCTCATCGAAGTGACCACTTCCTACCGCGGTCTCTCCCCCAACGAAGTCGAACGCAACATCACTCGCCGTCTGGAAGACCAGTTGGAAAATGTCGAGAGCCTGAAAAAAATGACCTCGCGTTCTCAGCACGGGGAAAGTTCGATCACGCTTGAGTTTGACTGGGGGGTCGACAAGAAGACCACCATGATTGATGTGAACAACAAGCTGCAACAGGTGAAAGACCTGCCGGTACTGGCTGATAAGCCGACGATGAAGTCAGTGTCTTCGGACAATTCACAGCCAATCATGTGGATTATTGTAGAGAAACCGAACGAAAAAATGCAGGAGCTCGGCAAGAACAAGATGTTTGAGATCGGCGAAGACCTCATCAAGCCGGTACTCAATCGTGTCGAGGGGGTCGGGGATGTCTGGCATTTTGGTGGTGAAGAGCGCGAGATGCGTGTGGAGTTCGACCCATATGCAATGGCTCGTTTACACCTCACCTATTCCGAGGTGATCTCCCGGCTTTCCAGCGAAAATCAGAACACACGCGCTGGTTTCCACGACGAAAGCAAACGCGAGTACACAGTGCGTACCCTGGGAGAGTTCACAAGTCCCGAAGACATCATGAACACCGTGGTCAAACGCGATGGCAATAAAACCATCCGTGTGCGAGATTTTGCAACGGTAGTGGACGGATATCAACGGACGACTTCCATTGTCCGCATCAACGGTCAGATGTCGAACGCTTTCGGTGTCATTCGCGAAGCGGGTGCCAATGTGGTTCAGACCTGCAACCTGGCAAGGGAAACGGTTGAAGAACTCAATCAGGAACTGGTCAATCGTGGAATTCCCATGCGGCTGAAAATAGTTTATCAGGATGTGGATTACATCAACGAGGCCATGGATCTGGTGAAAGACAATCTGGGTCTTGGCGCGATTCTCGCAATTGCAGTTCTTTTGTTTTTTCTAGGCTCGTTTCGTTCAGTATTAATCATCAGTATCAGTATTCCAGTCAGCCTGGTCAGTGTATTCATTGTTTTAAAATTGCTGGACCGTTCGATCAATATTATTTCCCTGGCGGGAATGGCATTCGCAGTAGGAATGGTGGTCGATAACTCCATCGTGGTCCTCGAAAATATTTATCGTCACCTCACTCTGCGCAAGGGAGTTCTGCGTGCGGCATATGACGGCACGGTTGAAGTTTGGGGCGCCGTGTTGTCCTCCACCCTGACCACGCTTGCGGTGTTTCTACCCATCGTATTTGTGCAGGAAGAGGCGGGTCAGTTGTTCCGCGATATTGCGATCACGATTAGCGCGAGTATTGCGTTGTCCCTTTTAGTTTCCATCACCGTTATCCCGACCTTGGCCTGTCTCCTTATCAAACTGAAGCCTGGAGAAGAATACGATGCTGGGTTTTTCAAGAAGGCCTGGTTCAGTCCTTTCATGTGGATCGGGTCCAACACGAAGAAGATTTATGACCGCATGTTGCGGTTTCTTTTGGGAACGGGGCCAGCGAAAACATTACTAAAGGGTGCAATCATCGCCGGAATTGGATCGCTGTTGTTTTTAAGCACAAAATTTTTACCGGATCGTGATTATCTGCCATTTGGTAACAGCAACATGGTGTTCATGTTTATTGAACCGGTGGCGGGTATGCCAGTGGATCAAAACATGCGGTTCATGGCTCCTTATGAAAAAAAGATTACGCAGATGGAGGACGTCCAACATAATTTTCTGGTGTTCTCCAATAGATTTAATGGCGGGGGGGCCATTATTTACCCCGAGTTAGCGGGCGGGCAACGTGGTGAAGTGAAAATGGCAGTCAAATCCGGGGAAATGGGTAAGGAGATTTTTACCATTCCCGGTTACCGGTTTGCCTTCGCGTCCCAGCGACCCATTTTTTCTTCCGCGAATAAAACATTTGATGTGGAGATTGTTGGTCCCGACATGCTGGTGTTAAAGAACACAGCCATATCTTTGATCGGGCAGATATCAGGTTCCAAGGGTGTTCATTCTGTTCGACCTGAATTTAAATTTGGCAATCCTGAACTGCGTTTTCTCCCGAAACGTGAATTGAGTTCGCGCTTGAATATGGGGGTCCCGGAGGTTGGGCAGGTGGTGGAAGCCCTCAATGCAGGGACTTATCTTGGCGAATTC
>JAJDAX010000137.1 GCA_029261615.1 Nitrospinaceae bacterium | reverse complement strand
CCCGACCCTTTTCTTCCGGAAGAAGAACTACCAGAACGGCCTCTTCCCTGTGAACCGCGAGGTTTACCAGAAGAGCTAGAGTTTCCCGGGCGGCGCCCGCGGTCTCCCTGTGGCCCATTGAACTTTTTGCGTGGAGGTGCTTTCGGGGTGCCTTCCTTTTCTTCAACAAACATGTCCTCTCCAGGCCATTCAACCGGAATCTGTTTTTCCAGGGCTTCTTCAATACGTTCGAGGTTAAGCGCGTAATCCTCGCAAGCCAGACTGATGGCATCGCCTTTGGCACCCGCCCGAGCTGTACGTCCGATCCGGTGAATATAATCTTCAGAATCCTGCGGCAGGTCGTAGTTGATCACATGAGTCACACCGTCAATGTGAAGGCCGCGGGATGCGACGTCGGTGGCGATCATTATGGGGAGTTCCCCACTGGTGAATTTTTCCAGCATGGAGATACGTTTGCGCTGCGGCAGGTCACCACTGAGTACACCGGAAGGATAGTCGTTGTAGGTGAGTTTCAACTCTAGCTTCTCCGCTTCCCACTTTGTGTTAGTGAAAATCAGAATTTTTTCTCCGACCTCTTTTTTCAGTATTCCCAGCAATAAACGAAACTTTTCATGGCTGCCCACGTGGTAAAGCCATTGTTTAACCTGATCGACTACTTTTTTCTCAGGATTGATTTTGATTGGCACCGGATCGTTCATGTGTTCGTAACACAATTCCATGACACGAAAATTCAATGTGGCCGAATACAGCATCGACAGGCGCTGGTCAAATTTGGTGGTGTTCCTCAGAATGTAGCGGATATCTGAAATGAAACCCATGTCGAACATGCGGTCCGCTTCATCAATGACCAGCACTTCAATCGACTTCAGGCTGAATAATTTTTGTTTGTAAAAATCGATCAGCCTTCCCGGCGTGACGATCAACAGGTCGATACCATCCTCAATCTGGCGTTTCTGCTTTTCGTAGTCCATGCCGCCAAAAATACAGACCGTCTTCAGGCCGCAATATTTCCCTAGCATCATGGCATCTATTTCAATTTGCCGTGCCAGCTCACGTGTCGGAGCAATTACCAGTGCGCGGGGGGCGATCTTGCCCCGGTCTTTTTCCTCTGATCGGGGGTTTTTTAGAAGTTGAGAGAATATGGCGATCAAAAATGCAGCAGTTTTACCCGTTCCGGTTTGAGCCTGTCCGGCCACATCCTTCCCTTCAAGGGTGATTGGAAGCGTTTGCGACTGAATAGGGGTGCATTCGGTAAATCCAGCTTCCCGGATTCCCTGCATCAAAGGGTCCGGCAGGGAAAGTGACTCAAACTTTAATAATTCCAAGTGGAACTCCAAACTTACAGGCAGGGGTTTAACCGACTATCTGCTAGCGGAAGGGTGGATAAAGTACAATCTTAACATCATAATAGGCTAAAGGCACCTTTTAAAATAGGGTTTCGGTGCTGAACACAAGTTCTGCGGGTACCCTGCCAAATAAAAAAATATGGTTTTTGCTCACCCACAATATTTCGGATCACCTTCTGCAGGTTGTCCAGTTAGGTGCTATAAGTCGGTACATAAAAGTGATCGACTGAATTTTATAGGTCCTGAAACTTAAAAAGTTAAAGAAGAAGCCCCCTATTGTCTTGAATCCTGCGCCATTTCCCTTGACACAAGACCTGCCCAAATGGTTCAATAACGGCCTATTTCAAACCTGTTTCTAGCCTTATGTGTTCTATTTTTCCCAATCGAAATAAGAGTGTATTTTAATCATGAAACGTCTTTACATATAAGCCGGTCATGATAAGTCCAAAGCGACTTCTCTGGAGTTGTAGAACAGCAAAGGCTCTTTCGACTCGCTAAAATTGATGAGTTCTTAATAGAAAGGTTTAAAAGTCGGTGATAAAGCACGATGTATTGATAGTCGGAGCTGGTCTTGCTGGTATGAGGGCAGCGATTGAATGTTGTGAAGGCCTCAATGTAGGTCTCCTCACAAAAGTGTATCCCTCTCGTTCCCATTCAGGGGCGGCCCAGGGTGGCATTGCCGCTTCACTCGGAAACTCTGAGGAGGATTCCTGGGAAGAGCATATGTTCGACACCATCAAAGGTGGCGACTATCTGAACGATCAGGATGCGGTCGAGGAATACGTTAAGGCAGCACCTCGAATCATTTACGAACTCGAACATTTTGGTTGTGTGTTCTCCAGAATGGCCGATGGCAGGATAGCGCAGCGTTCTTTTGGTGGGCATTCAAAACCACGGGCCTGTTTTTCAGCCGACCGCACTGGGCATGCCATCCTTCACGCCCTGCACGAACAACTCATGAAGCGCGGTAAGGAAGTCAAGATTTACAATGAGTGGTATTTGCATTCCCTGGTAGTCCAGGAAGACCAATGCCACGGTGTGGTGGTTAGCAACATCAAGACCGGAGAAGTCGAGATCATTCAGGCCAAATCCGTGGTATTTGCTACTGGCGGTTACGGTCGTGTATTCAAAATCACCACCAATGCATACGCGGGTACGGCAGACGGTGCCATCGCCGCATTCAACGCGGGTGTGCCGCTGGAAGATCCCGAATTTGTGCAGTTTCATCCTTCTGGGTTGTACCGTCAGGGCATCCTGTTTTCCGAGGCGGCGCGAGGCGAAGGTGGCTATCTTCTCAATGGAAAAGGCGAA
>JAJDAX010000136.1 GCA_029261615.1 Nitrospinaceae bacterium | reverse complement strand
CCCCTGTGGTAGTGGCAGTCCATCCCGCTCCTTTGGTGATTCGTGAATTACCGGAAATCGAGACACCCCAGCTGGAACCTCTCCCCACCCCCGAAATAGAGCCAGCTCCTCCCGCTGTGGTCATCCCGGCTCCTGAAAAATTACAACCTGAGTCTGTGCCGAAGGAGACACCGCCACCCCAAGTGGCCCGGGCTCCCCTTCCAGACAAGTCAGAAGACCCTCCAGCTCCCGTCAAGGTTGTCAAGCCGAAAGAGCCTAGGCGGGCACCGGTGGTGCTGTCGCGGGAGACCTATGGCCCCCTGAAGAAGGGAGAATCATTGGAGTCGATTGTTTCAGATATGAAACTTGGTGAATCCGAGCGGCAACAGGCGGCGGTCGCGTTGTGGATGAACAATCAAGATAAATTTATCAAAGGGAATATCCACGGACTGGCCTCAGGGGTGGAATTGAACCTGACTTCACTGGAGGCGCGCATGAAGGAAGTCAGTTCACACCGTGCACGTTGGACGATTCAGAATCACTGGCAGGAGTGGGAGCTGATCAAAGACCGGTTGAAACTGGCATCCGAGGTGGACCTGCCTCCCATGGTGGCAGAATTGCTGACGGCTCCACCGGACCAGAAACTTCAGCAAGCCATTCATGCTGGGGTGGAGGCTTGGAAGAGCAGTTGGGAAAAGGCAGACCTGGAAGCGCATTTGGCTCTTTTTTCTCAACAACCCGCAAAATCGGGAAAATTTCGTGGGCCAGCCTATTGGAAACGGTTCAAGCGAATGATGTTCAAGCGGCACAAGCAGGTACGACTCAAGATCGGGAAGCCCCTGGTGGTATTGCACAAGGACTGGGCATTTGTCGGATTTGATCAGTGGTTTGATTCCAACCGAATGCAGAGTTACGGAAGGAAGACCCTGGAATGGGTGCGCGAAGGGGACGTTTGGAAAATCGCAAATGAACACTTTGCCGTGAAAAAGTTTTTTAACAAACTGAAGGCGTCGGGAAGCGACACCAGGGCGTTGACCGAAGCGGATTTTTCAAAACCGGAATCGTTGACAAACCCGATCGTGGTGCACGCCTCGACCAAGCTGAATCTGGCGGCGGCGGTTACAGTATTGAATACACTGAGGGATCAGGGGTTCCATGCCTACATTGCGCCCCTTTATGTAACTCCAGTAAAAAAAATCTATCGCATTCTGGTGAGTCGATTGTCGGACTGGGGCAATGCCGAGGACCTCACGCGAACAATTAGGAGAATACCTGTGGCTCGTTTTGCGGCGCCCAAGAGATTCCCTTTTTCTCTGAAAGCAGGCGAATATCTAGAGGAAAGTGAAGCCAATGCCGCGGTCGAAGGATTGCGCAAAAAAGGGATTTCGTCCTATCAGCTTTCGGCAGGTGGTGGGAATTTCCCCAACCCGGTGGTTCAAGTGTTGGTGGGCGCGTTCCTTGAAAAAGAGAATGCGCTCCGGTATGCAGGGGAATTGAAAAAAGCAGGTGTGACCGTGGATTTGGTTTCACCTTGATGAGGCATGTGTTGAGCAAAAAAAAACCGCCTGAGCGATTAGCCCAGACGGTTGATTTTCAAAAAAACTGATTACAAAGAATTTTTTAATGCGGGTGCCGGTTTGAATCCTACGGTTTTGCTGGCTTTGATTTTGATTTCTTCCCCTGTCTGAGGGTTCCGGCCTTTGCGGGCTTTCCTAGTTCTGACGGTGAAGGTACCAAATCCAGGATACGCGAACCGTTTTTCCTTCTTTATTGATTTTCCAATAGCTTCAAACGTTGCGTCGATGATGTCTCCAGCCAGGCGCTTACTTACCGAGTCATCTTTTACAGCTTTAGTCACGGCGATGATCAAATCGTCCTTAGTCAATTGGCATCCCTCCTTTCCCAGAGTAATTGTGCAAACCGGGGTCATTATAAAAAATGGCCCCTAAAAGTCAAACAAAAACTTTCGAGGCTCCCTTGTAGTTCAGGCTTGACTCAATGGCATTTTCGTGGAGTGGAGAGGGGCCGCAACTATGGTAAAATAGCCTTGTGCTTACATTTTGAACTTTGGAGTTGAATTCATGGCTTTATTGAAAATAGCCCGTTTGGGCAATCCAATATTAAGGAAACTGGCGCGTCCGATCGATATTGATAAATTGAAAGGCGAGCCCGACGCCGAGCTGCAGAAATTTATCGACGACCTCATTGAAACAATGCATCACGAAGGTGGTGTCGGAATCGCTGCTCCTCAGGTTGGAGAATCGCTTCAAATTGTTATTGCGGAATATCTTGGCAATGAACGTTACCCGGATGAGGAGGATATTCCCCTCACCGTATTGATCAACCCGGTGATTACAAAACTGGGTGGCAATCCCCAATCATTTTGGGAAGGGTGCTTGAGTTTGAGCGATCTGCGTGGACTCGTCACTCGTCCTGATGAAGTAACAGTGGAAGCCTTTGATCGCAATGGAAATCCAATGACGATTGAAGCGAAAGGGTTTTATGCTATCGTCCTCCAGCATGAGATTGACCACTTGCAGGGGAAGGTTTTCCTCGACCGAATGACAGATTTAACCAAGCTATCCTACGGTGAGGAATTTGAAACCTATTGGGTGGAAGCGAATGAGCAACCTGCTGAAATATAGGAGCTTATGATCTTATGAGTGAAGAGCAAAACGGACTGGAAGAGGA
>JAJDAX010000135.1 GCA_029261615.1 Nitrospinaceae bacterium | reverse complement strand
CTTTCCGAAGGACGCGGCACCACAAGACCCTTCGAGCAAATCGGTGCACCGGGCATTGATGGTTTTGCATTGGCAGAAGCGTTGAACTCAATCGAACTTCCCGGCATCAGGTTCCAGCCCTGCAAATTCAAACCAAAATTTCAGAAACACGGCGGTAACGTGTGTGAGGGAGTTTTTCTTCACGTCACCGACCGGGATCGGTTTCAACCGTGGACCACTGGGTTGGTGATGATCGAAACTTTTGCACGACTGTTTCCGGAAGCCTTCCAATGGCGAACGGAACGTTACGAGTATGTGACCGACCGACCTGCAATCGACCTGCTCTACGGCAGTTCCGGTTTCCGCGAATGGGTCGACAACGATCAACCTATCGATACCGATTTCAATCAGCCCGACGAGGCTGGAATTAAAAGTTTTAACAACCGCCGCGAGCAATCTCTCTTGTATTGATTTCAAAGAAAAGACCGGCTACGAGAGGAGGCTAAGGAAATACACTGACCGCATCTCCTGGATTCCCCCTCCCGCAGTCCCATTTCAAAAAATCAATCGTCGTCATCATGGCCATGCTCGTGGTCTCCATGTTCCCCGGCAGGTTTCACGCCGCTTTTGATCTGGGCCCATTTTTCAGGAGAAAGATGCGCATTGGCCGCGCCGTACTCATACACCAGTTCGCCGCCGGTATGCCCTGCGTTTCCCAAAGGAATCAAGGCGAGCAAAGCGATAATACTGAAGACTAACTGGATTTTCTGCGCATTTTTCCCGCGACAACCTGCGAACGCAGCCAGAAACAAAACTCCTGCAATCCAGGGAATCGCTTCCCCAGCCTCTTCGTGGTGTTCGATAACGTCTTCCGCTACGATCTTTTCAACTTTCTCTTCGTCAACTTCACCCAATTGAACGGTAACGATTGCCAGTACCGTGTAAAGCAAGGCCATGCCGACAACTACGCGCCAGGCTTTGCCATCGACCCAATTATTTTTGATGGCGTACCACAGACCAAAACCGACTACAGGAACGGCAAAACCGACTACGATGGCAAAATGAACGATGATGGGATGTAAGGGCAAATCAAACATGATAATCTCCTTGATCAGGTTATTTTCTCCAATGTCGCCCTTTTTTCCAAAAAGGACCATCCGGACTTTGACCTACACATTACGCCTTTGTTTATAGTAACTTAAAAACGATATAGGGGTTATGGACGATTCCAAAAAAGCCTATAAAGCCCTGCTCACCTTCTCCAGCACATTTGCTGTATTGGTGGGTATCGACCTGATCACCGATTTTGTCTCTGGTGGCAGCGGGTCGCATCTCATTGTCGAAGGATTACTCCTCCTAATATGCGCGGGGTTTTTCATATTCGGGGTGAAGCAACTTCAGGAAGCCAAAACTGAAATCATCACTCTTAAAAAGGATATGGATCAATTGACCCTTGAAAAAGAAAAATGGAAACAGGACTCCCAACGCCTGCTTGAGGGGCTATCGATCAAAATTGAAAGCCAGTTTTCAGACTGGAAACTGACCCCGGCGGAACAGGAGGTTGGGTTTTTCCTCATAAAGGGGTTTTTGCTCAAGGAAATCTCTGATCTGCGCGATACCAAAATCAAGACCACTCAGCAGCAGGCACAGTCGATTTATCAAAAATCAGGACTTGCCAACCGGTCAGAGCTCTCCGCATTCTTTCTCGAAGACCTGCTCCCTCCACAACCACTGCCCTCTTCCCATTGAATTAAAAAATCTTATTTTTAGGCACACTAAAACCTACAGCTCATATGGGTTCGGGTTTTACCTTGACATAATCATAAAACGTAACAAAATAGTTTCATATACAATTAATGTACTTAAATCTCTTCACTTATTAACTGTTGAGGAGATTTAAACGGGTGGAATGTTATTAAAAGCCAATGTTAAGGGAAGGGACACAATATGAGTGAGTACGATGAATCGTTAGACGCTCGATTGGAAAAGGTAGAAAGAAGACTTAATGAATTGGAAGGAAACGCGGGTGCCCCCGAAGGAGACAATGAAACTCCTGAGGAATTTCATTATTGTGAGCAACCGGATGGAGATGAACCAGCCCTCGACCCTGGGATGGATGCCGGAAGAGTTTCGCTCATTCGGGTCAACCGAAGCAAGTGGGTCAACGGAACGACTCTGAAATATTATTTTTTCGACAAGGATTCCGATGGCCAGAGTGTTTTCCTTTCCAATGGTGGATCAGAGTGGAGACCCTGGTCCACTACTGAAGCGGAGATGAATATTGTCCGGCAGGCGTTCGACATTTGGAAAAAGGTGGACATTGGTCTGGATTTCAAAGAAGTCAGTTCCCGCCACGATGCCGATATCCGAATCGGTTTTCAACGTGGTGATGGTGCCTGGTCCTATCTGGGACGCGGAATAATGGGCAAGAGCCCTAATGCAAGAACCATGAATTTTGGCTGGGACCTGACCAGAGGGTCGCAGGAAATCGACACCGCTGTCCATGAAATCGGGCACACCCTGGGATTCCCACACGAACATCAAAACCCAAATGCGGGCATTATATGGAATGAGGAGGCCGTTTACCGAAGCCTCAGCCGCCCACCCAACAGCTGGTCTCGTGAAAAAACATTCCACAACATTATCCGCAAAATCCAGCCGGACACGGTGCAGGGTTCGAACTGGGATCCCAACTCGATCATGCACTATCCTTTCGGCCGAGGAATGATTAAAGAACCGATGCAGTTCCGGAATGGCCTCAGGCCGAACCCCGGCCTGTCCGAACGAGATAAAACCCAGGTAAAATTTTTCTATCCTCCGCTGGAACCTCAGCACCCGGAGCTCAAACCTTTCCAACCGCAATACCTGTCAATTAATCCCGGTGAGCAGAAAAACTTCATCATCAAACCCGAATCAACCCGTAATTTTAATATAGGGACCTTTGGCGAATCTGATTCGGTCATGGTTCTTTTTGAACAGGAAGGTGGGGAGTTGGAATTCCGGGCCGGGGACGACGACAGCGGAATGGATTACAACGCCAAAATCAGCCATCGGTTGGTCAAAAACCATGAGTACGTGGTCCGGGTGCGGCTGTATTACAGCAGTTCTTCCGGAGAAACAGCCCTGATGATGTGGTGATTTTTTCTGACAACCAATTGTTAGATTCAAAGCCTCAACAAATGAATTGGGGAGGCCAATGGCCTCCCCAATTTGTATTTTTCATGGAATAAAAAGGGCCTAACCCCCTCCCCCATTCTTTTTTCATTTATCTTCGAAAAAACCTGACCGATCTATTGACAAACCCCCTCGCGGTTCCTATATTTCCTTTTCCTAGTACGTATTTAGAGGGATCTCCCACTATTCCGTATTTCCTGCAATGGCACTTCGGTTTCCCTGAAAAATCAGGGCCGCTCTGGGCCAACAATAGCTCCAAGAGACTCCCATAATACGATGGATTTAAAGCAAACACTCCTTTCAGACCTGAAGGAGGCCATGAAGGCGAGAAATTCCCTCAAGGTCGATACCCTTCGAATGCTGAGTTCCGAAATCAAGAACCGCGAGATTGATACACGCGAGACCATTAGCGATGATGAGATTCTGGGTCTCGTGGCCACCCAGATCAAGCGGCGCAAGGAAGCGGCAGTCCAATACGAAAAGGGAGGACGTCCCGAACTTAAGGAAAAAGAAGAACAGGAAATGGAAATTTTGGTCGCCTACCTGCCGAAGCAGGCGACCGATGACGAATTGAAGAAACGGATAAACGAGATTGTCGAGGAAACCGGGGCAACCGGGATGAAAGACATGGGGAAAATCATGAAACCCCTGGCAGCGGAGTTCAAGGGCAAGGCCGATGGTAGCCGCCTGAAAACCCTGGTCCAGGAACGACTCGCCGGTTAATTACGGCTTTCACCACAAAAATACGACTCATTGAAATCATTTATTCCTGAACACATTTTAGAAGAAGTCCGAAGCCGGGCGGATATTGTCGAAGTCGTCTCTGACTATGTCCCACTCAAGGCAGCAGGGAATAACTTTAAGGGCCTCTGTCCGTTCCATCAGGAAAAAACACCCTCCTTCACCGCTAACCGTGAAAAACAGATTTATCACTGTTTCGGCTGTGGAGCGGGCGGCAATGTGTTTCGCTTCCTCATGCAGATGGAAGACCTGCCTTTTATCGAATCCGTCCGCAGGCTTGCGGCCCGTTTTCAGGTCACCATTCCGGAGACTTCGCAATCATCAGGGAATGCAGACGCCTGGAATAAAAAAGAAGTCATCTATAAAATAAACTCAGAAGCTGCCGATTTCTACCATCGTCTACTTCTGGATGAGGTTGCCGGTAAAAAAGCCCGTGACTACCTTGAAAAGCGTGGCATCACCCGGGAAACTCTTGTACGGTTCAAACTCGGCTGGGCACCAGACGAATGGCATGGTTTGATGACCCACTTGCAGGGCAAAGAAAAAGTGTCTCTCGACCTTCTCGTGCACGCAGGACTTGTGGTCAAAAAAGAAAAAGAGGGTGGCAAAGATTCACACTACGACCGGTTTCGCGGCCGTTTGATGTTCCCGATATTTGAAGGGCAGAACCGGGTGATCGGTTTCGGCGGACGCGTGCTGGGAGAGGGTGAGCCCAAGTACCTCAACACATCAGAGACCTCCGTTTACAAAAAAGGGCAACACCTTTACGGCCACCACCTTTCAAAAGAGGCCTTTCGCAAACAGGACCGGGCGCTAATCGTTGAAGGCTATTTCGATGTCATCCAGTGTCACCAGGCGGGGATCGAAAATGCAGTGGCCACTTGCGGAACGGCACTGACCCCGGCACAAGGCTTGTCCATAAAACATCACACGGCGAATACGGTTCTGGTGTTCGATTCCGATGCTGCCGGAAAGGCCGCCGCCGACCGGGGTTTTGAAATCCTCACAGCCCAGGGACTCACAGTCCGGGTGGTTGGGTTGCCCCAGGGTGAAGACCCGGATTCCTATCTGCAAAAGGGACAGCGGGATGTTTTCACAAAAATGATCGACCAGGCACCCCCATTTCTGTCTTACCGGCTCGACCGGGCACGTGAAGAGAGCAATGACAACAGCCTGGAAGGCAAAATTGGCGTGGTCAATAAACTTCTGCCCTTCCTGGCCAAAGTGCCCAACCCGGTTGAACGAACCGAATGGGTCCGCCAGATTTCCGAAAAACTCAATATCAATGACCGCTCGTTTCTGGAACAACTTAAAAACACGCTGACACAGAATCGAACCCGGGTAGAAGCTCCCCGTGAACCCTCCGGGAAATCCTCCGCGTTCGACACCGAATTTTATCTACTGCAACTCATGTTGTCTGGAGAAGAGTTGGCGCGCGATATCAGACGCCAGGTCAAAATCGAGGAATTCGATCAGTCGCGTTACCGCGAACTGGCTCAAAAGTCTTACGAAATGCTGGATGAAGGTGATTCCCTGCGGGTCGATCGCCTGCTCGACCGGGTGGAAACCCCAGAGTCGAAATCCGAATTGTCACGCATCGCCATTGAGCCGTTAGAGTTTGATAACCCCGCTCGGGCCATTGTTGAATGTGTGGCCACTTTGAGAAAACGGCCTTATCGGGACCGTTTAAAAATACTGCAAATGGAAAGACAGGTCGCTTTCCGGGAACATCAGCAGGAAAGACTCGAAGAATTGAACCGAAAAGTACATGAAATCAAAGAAAGTTTAATCCCGGGATGAATTTTTTGCATCCAATACTAACAGTACATATTTAATCAAGTCCAAGGAGACTACAAGTTTATGTCCAATGCTGAAAAAATCGCGGACGTATCCGAAGTCAATCAGCTTATAACCATTGGCAAGGAAAAAGGTTATCTGACCTATGAAGAGGTCAATGACGTGTTGCCTGCCAATCTGGTGGCCCCGGATCAGATCGACGACCTGATGCACCTTTTCGGTGAAAACGAAATCGACATCGTCGACACGGCCATGAAGGGTGAAAAAGCTGTAGCGGCCGGGGAAGATGAAAGTGAAGACGAAGCTCCAGCAGAAGAAGCCGCTCCCGAAGCCAAACCGGACAATGTCAGTATTGATGACCCGGTCCGAATGTACTTGCGTGAAATGGGTACCATCTCCCTGCTCACCCGCGAAGGTGAAGTGGAAATTGCCAAACGTATTGAAGCAGGTCAAAACGAAGTCATCAACGCTGTAGCCATTTGTTCCGTCACCTTGCACGAGTTGCTTCACCTGATTGAAGTCCTGAAAAAAGGGGAAGCCAACATTTTTCATATAGTGAATGCCGGTGATCCTGAAGCTAAAAAAGAACCCAACGAAAAAGAAGAGATCAAGCGTTTAACAAAATCCATCAAGGAACTGGTCAAAGTTCACGACAAATTGGAAAAAGCGGTGAAGAAGGCGGAAACGCCGAAACTTTCAGCCAAAATGAAAACCAAGTGGGACAAAGAAGTTGCCGACACAGCCAAGAAACTGGACGAAACCTTCTTCAACATGAACCTGAGCCTCAGCTATATGGATCTAATTATCGAACGGATCTATGATATTGCGGCGCAGATCCGTGAGGCGGGAAAACCCGAACGCCTGATCGAAAAAGAATTGAAGTACCCCCTTGCTGAAATTAAAAAACTGGCCAAGAACTGGGTCAAGCAAAAAAGCGTAAAACTTCCAAAAGGCAAGGTGATCACCAAAAAACAATACGACGAGTATTATAAAGTCGCGCAAGCCACTCGCCGGAAGGTTCGCAAAATCGAACGCGAAACCAATAGCACCAAGGATGCATTACTGTCCACGGTTCGCACCATTGCCCGCGGCCGGGTGAAAGACAAAACCGCCAAACGCGAACTGGCAGAAGCCAACCTGCGCCTGGTGGTTTCCATCGCCAAAAAATACACCAACCGTGGATTGCAATTCCTCGACCTGATCCAGGAAGGCAACATTGGTCTGATGAAGGCGGTTGACAAGTTTGAATACCGTCGCGGGTACAAATTCAGCACCTATGCCACCTGGTGGATTCGCCAGGCCATCACTCGCGCAATTGCAGATCAGGCGAGAACCATTCGTATTCCGGTCCACATGATCGAAACCATCAACAAGTTGATTCGAGTTTCCCGCCACCTTGTACAGGAGCTGGGACGTGAACCGACTCCGGAAGAGATCGCATTGAAAATGAGCCTGCCGGTCGACAAGGTACGCAAAGTACTCAAGATCGCCAAGGAACCGATCTCTCTGGAGACACCGATCGGTGAAGAAGAAAACAGTCACCTCGGTGACTTCATTGAGGATAAAAAAGTATTGTCACCGATCGACGCCGTGGTCAAAAAGAACCTGAAAGATCAGACCCTGCGCGTTCTGTCCACGCTTGCACCACGAGAAGAAAAAGTTCTTCGCAAACGGTTTGGCATCGGGCTGGACTCCGAGCACACATTGGAAGAAGTCGGGCAGGATTTTGCCGTCACCCGGGAACGCATAAGGCAGATTGAAGCAAAAGCCTTGCGCAAACTGAGGCACCCGAGTCGCAGTAAAAAACTGAAAAGTTTCATCGAAGGATAACACCAGGGCCCATAGCTCAGTTGGTTAGAGCCCCCGGCTCATAACCGGTCGGTCCCTGGTTCGAATCCAGGTGGGCCCACTCCTCGCCGGAGGGGCGACCTATTCACTTCCGGCAATAACTTCGGGTTTGGGTACGCACTTCCCCCCAAACCCCCATTTTAATAGAAAAGGGTCTGGCATTATTGCCAGACCCTTTTTTTTGTCTGATATGTTTTCAGGTTGTAGAGAGCTAGTAATACCCTGACAGTTGATCATTTTTAAAAAGAAAGTGGTCATTGGTCCTTGATTGGGTAAATTGTAAGTGACGAAGCTTACCAACCTAATCAACAAGGAGAATCCAATGACCACCGATCACAAGGTAGCACGAAGAAAACTGTCAATGCTAGAGCTGGCAGGTGAACTGGGTAATGTCAGTAAGGCCTGCAAGATTATGGGCTATTCCCGGACCCAGTTTTACGAGATACGCAGGAACTACCAGACCTACGGAGCCGATGGTCTCATCGACCGTCTGCCTGGTGCCAAAAGCCCTCATCCCAACCGAGTCTCGGATGAGATTGAGAAGGCTGTACTCGATTATTCCCTGAAACATCCTTCTCATGGATGTCTGAGAGTCGCCCAGGACCTGATGCTTTCCGGAATCAACGTTTCCTCCGGCGGTGTCCGGGGCGTGTGGAGCCGTCACAACCTCCTGCAAAAACACCAACGTTTTTTAAGACTGGAACAATCGATTAAGGGAAAGAAGATCGACCTGACCGAAGACCAGATAAGAGCACTCGAGCGGTTCAGTCCGGAGTTCAGGGAACGGCATATCGAAACCCGACATACAGGTGACCTGGTGGCGGTCGACACCTTCATGGTCGGGACCTTGAAAGGCGTGGGCCGTGTTTACCTCCAGTCGGTCATCGACTGCTACAGCCGTTATGCCTTCGGAAGGCTCTACACCAGCAAGCTCCCGGTCACTGCAGTCCAGACGCT
>JAJDAX010000134.1 GCA_029261615.1 Nitrospinaceae bacterium | reverse complement strand
TTCAAAGCACGACCGTTATGATACCATAAGGAATACTCGTTATTTGACCGACAAGACATCCCGACACAGCTAAAAGTCTTTATTTTTGATAGCGTTAACGGCTCAAAGCCGGCCAAGACCGCATAAGGAGCGTTTGACATGCCCAACCATAGTTTGAAGCATAAAATCGGCCTGGAACATCACGGGGTTCGGAACGCAAAAGAAACCTTCTGGAACCTTTCCACTCCCGAATTGTATGAACATATTATAAAGAACGGGGAAGGCACGTTGAGCCACCTCGGTCCGGTCGTAGTCAACACCGGCAAGCACACTGGCCGTTCGCCCAACGATAAATTCATCGTTCAGGAAGGATCGAGTCAGGAGAACATCTGGTGGGGCAAGGTCAACAGTCCATTTCCAATCGACAAATTCGAAGCACTTTACGGCCGCGTCCTGGCCTACATGCAGCACAAGACCCTGTATGTTCAGGACTGCATCGCCGGTGCCGACCCGGATTTTAACCTGCACATCCGTGTGGTGACGGAAACCGCCTGGCACAGCCTGTTCGCGCGCAACATGTTCATCCAGATTCATGACCAGGCGAAAATCGAAACCCATCAACCCGGCTTCACCATTCTCCAGGTTCCCGGCTTCCAGGCTGTCCCTGAGATTGATGGCACCAATTCCGAGACGTTTGTCATCGTCGACTTCGGGAAAAAGCTGGTGCTGATCGGCGGAACAAGTTACGCCGGTGAAATCAAAAAATCCGTATTCTCCGTACTCAATTACATTTTACCGTTCCAGCATCAGGTGCTTTCCATGCACTGCTCGGCCAACATGGGCGAAGAAGGCGACACCGCAGTGTTCTTCGGCCTGTCCGGCACTGGCAAAACCACGCTGTCGGCTGATCCCAACCGCAAGCTCATCGGTGACGACGAGCATGGCTGGAGCGACGCAGGGGTGTTCAACTTTGAGGGCGGCTGTTACGCCAAAGCTGTCCGGCTGTCTCAAAAAGCTGAGCCGTTTATTTATGACTGCACACGTAAGTTTGGCACGGTGCTGGAAAATGTGGTGATCGACCCACTTACCCGGCGACTCGACCTCGACGACAACAGCCTGACCGAAAACACCCGGGCGGCTTACCCGTTGACCCACATTCCCAATCATATTCCCGAGGGACGCGGCGGACATCCAAAAAATGTCATCATGCTGACCTGTGACGCTTACGGCATCATGCCACCGGTCGCCAAGCTGACCGCGGAGCAGGCCATGTATCACTTCATCTCGGGTTACACCGCAAAAGTTGCCGGAACAGAGAGAGGCATGAGCCGCGAACCATCTGCCGTATTCAGTACCTGCTTCGGCGCACCGTTCATGGCACTGCATCCTTCAGTTTACGCCAAACTGCTGGGTGACCGGATTTCCGAGAACGACGTCAACTGCTGGCTGGTCAACACCGGCTGGACCGGTGGCGCGTATGGACTTGGTTCCCGAATGGAAATCGCCCACACCCGCGCGATGATCAAAGCGATCCTCGACGGCACGCTGAGCCAGGCCAATACCTGGACTGATCCGATTTTTGGATTGGCTGTTCCGGAAGAATGCCCGGATGTACCCAATGAGGTTCTCAACCCACGAAACACCTGGAAACGCCCGGAAGAATATGATGAGAAGGCGCGCGAACTCGCCAGCCAGTTCATCGAAAACTTCAAGCAGTATGAAGAAGGCACCAGCCCGGAGATCAAAGCCGCTGGCCCCCAGGTGCAATCGGCGAAGGTTGCCAATCTGCAGCAGATCAAAAAGTAATTCCCGGCCGGAAGCCCCTCTTACCTGTGGCTTCCGGCCTTTTTTTATCCTCTTCACGGAAAACTCATGGAATCCCTTCCACGCCTCGCGATCACCATGGGCGATCCAGCAGGTGTCGGCCCGGAAGTTATCATCAAGGCACTGCAAACTCATCCTGATTCCTTCCGACCTGTAGTTGTCGGGAACAAAAACACATTGCAAGACACTGCTCGCCAACTCGAGTTGCCCAATGCACTCGAAGGCGTGGAAGTGATCGACCTTGCCAATGTCCCGGATACCTTGACCGCCGGTGCGCCCAGCAAAGAAAGTGGTCAGGCATCGGTCGACTACATCAAGACCGCCGTGGACCTTGCCATGAAGCGGGAAGCGGATGCCATCGTCACCGCACCCATCAGTAAAGAAGCCCTTCACCTGGCGGGTCATAATTTCCCCGGACATACAGAATTGCTGGCCGATCTGACCAACGTGCCGTATTCTCTGTTGATGCTGGCATCGGATGACATGCGCGTGGTTCTCACCACAACCCACGTTGCACTTTCGGATGTAAAACCGTTGATCACACACGAACGGGTGCTGCGAACCTTGAAGCTGACTCATCAATGGCTGACCGGCATCGGGATAAAGCTACCGCGCATCGCGGTTACCGGACTCAACCCCCACTGCGGGGATGGCGGCGTGTTTGGAAAAGAAGAAGAGTTGACGATTGTTCCGGCAATTAAAGAAGCGCAGGCTTCAGGGTTGGCGATTGCCGGTCCCTTTTCGGCGGACGCATTGTTCGGTCGCTACAAGCCGGGGCAATACGACACCATCGTCACCATGTATCACGACCAGGGAATGATCCCTATAAAAATGGCGTCGCAGGATCGCGCGGTCAATGTCACATTGGGTTTGCCCATCATCCGCACCTCGGTTGACCATGGCACAGCCTACGACATTGCCGGAAGCGGTATGGCCAAGGCCGACAGCCTGCTACACGCCCTCAACCTTGCCGCCAAGCTGGCACAACGAACGATGGCTACCAACTAAATGAAAAGACGCAAACAACCTTTTGGACAAAATTATCTGGTCGATCTCGCTGCGGCCAAAGAGATCGTGCACCTCGCCCATGTAAAGAATGAT
>JAJDAX010000133.1 GCA_029261615.1 Nitrospinaceae bacterium | reverse complement strand
ATAACGCTAAGGAATTTTTTCATCTCTAAGGGTTTGGTCAGGTATTCTTTAAATCCGGCATTCAGTCCCTTTTTGATATCTTTTTCCATCGCATTGGCGCTAAGCGCGAGAATGGGAATTTCAAAAGTTTCATCGTAGTTTTGTAAGTGTTTCAGCACTTTGAACCCGTCCAGTTCAGGGAGGTTGATATCCAGAATGATTAAATCCGGGCGGTGTACGCGCGCCAACTCTAATCCCAGTTTTGCCTGGGAGGCAGACAGGAACCGAATATCGGGCCTGGATGCCAGATAGTCTTCTACCAGCCTCAGATTGGCCGGGTTATCCTCCACATAAAGAAGGGTGTGGTTGTCAGTGGATTCATGCTCAAAGAGTTTTAAGTCCTCATGACGGGCTTCCGTGATTGGGGGAATTTCCTTTGGAGGATCGCACTTTGGGAAGGTGATGTAGAAACAACTACCTTCTCCTGGAACACTGTCAACATTGATAGTTCCATCCATCACTTCCATTAGCTTTTTGGAAATTGCCATTCCAATTCCCGTGCCTTCTGTTTCGGTGGTATCAGCGCCAAGTCTGTCGAAGGGTTCAAAAATATTATTAATTTTATCTTTTGGAATCCCCATTCCAGTGTCCTTAATGTCAACCCTTAGGTAGTTTTCATCGTCGTTATCAACCGACAGAGTCACTGAGCCGCCAACGCGGTTGTATTTAATTCCGTTTGAAATAAGATTGAGTAATACTTGTTTGGCTCGGACCTTGTCTGCTTTTACAAACAGTTTTTGATGTTTTTCTACTTCGTTGACTAAACTGATATCATATTGGGAAGCTAAAGGTTCTACTACGGACAGAACTTCACCCATCAGGTCAACCATACATACAGGTTCAGGTGAAAGAGTGATCTTTCCTGATTCGATTGATGCGAGATCAAGCACTTCGTTGATAAGTTCCAGCAGATGCTTGCCTGCCTTCATTATTTCATTTACTTGTGAACCCTGATGTGATGATAAGGGTTGAGCTGTGTTGGATCCCAGCAATTGGCTGAACCCTAGAATCGCATTCATCGGTGTTCTTAGTTCGTGGCTCATCCTGGAGAGGAACTCTGTTTTAGCAGCGCTGGTTCGCTCAGCTTTATTTGTGGCCTTTTTGAGGTCTTCAGTTCTTTCTTCAATTCTCTGTTCTAATTGTTGATTGGCTAATTTTAATTTTTCTTCTGATTGTTTTAAATCTGTAATATCACGCAGGATCCCGGTGTATTGAGGGCTTCCATCCCATTGTGTTTCTGTGACTCTAAGTTCTAAAGGAAAAGTACTTCCGTCCTTACGTTTTCCTTCAAGGATTTGTACTGTATTAATAATCTTTGCCTTGCCGGTGCGTTTATAAGCTTCAAGGTAGCTATCATGCTCAGAATAGTAAGGTTCCGGCATCAGCATTTTTACATTTTCCCCGATCAACTCATTTTCGAGATAACCAAAACGATCTTTTACAGAAGGGCTTGCCGATAAAACTATCCCTTTTTCATCAATGGCGATAATAGAGTCTTGCAAACCATTCATTATGGATTTTAATCGTTTCTCGTTTTGGAGAACTTCTTGACGGCTTTTTTGATACTGGGCGTTTATTCTCCACCCGATTATGCATGCCACCAGAAGGAGCACTCCAAGACCCAGGAACCAAGTCACCAATGCATGGATGGGTCTATATGCTTCGGACTTGTCAATTTCTGTAGTGAACCCCAATTGATATTCGGGAATCCAAGTCCATGCACCCACTACGGGGATCCCACGATAATCTAAATATCCGTTAACATCTTCGTCGGTGGTTTGCTCTAGAGCCGATTGGGCCATAAGAGTAAGTGGCCAACTTGAAGGGTCTTCACTAGGGGATAACGGCTGTTTTGCAAGGTCCCTTCCCGGGTTTCTGATCTGAATATTTAAAATAGAGATTTCATTGTCTTTAATAAAGCTGGTTTTTTTTAATTGTGAATCAAACCTGCTTTTGGAAAGAAGGTTCGCATTTTCGTCAAAAATATAGGATTCGCCGCTCTTCCCAAACCGGCCAATGGTCATTATTTCACTCAACTCAATTTCCGGGCGTATTCTTAAAGCCAGAACTCCTTCGATTTCTCCTTTTTCTGAAATAACCGGAGTTGAGACAAACATTGTTGGCCAGTTTTCCTGTCGCTTTCCGTTGATATCAGGCAGAGGGAACTCTCCCTTAAAGGGAAGGGAAAGCGCGGTTTTTCCAAGGACTGATTTATAAAAAAATCCCGAAATTTCGCTAAGGTTTGTTTTTCCTACAGGTTCGTCAAACAGTGCACCCACCTGTTTGCCTTCAAGATCAAAAATGACAAAACCCATGAACCCGTAACGCAGGCAGGATTTTCCAAGGTGTGTTCTTAACCAAGTGAGGGCTTTCGATTTCAGGAGGCTGTCCCTTGAAGAGTCGGAGGATTTCTCCAGCGCAATCAGGTTTCGAATTTCCTTGTTGATTAAAGGTTGGTTCGAAAGAGTTTCTGCATCCAGCTTTTTATCTTTTGCCCAGATGTTGAAAGCCAGGCTTGTTGCGTTGAGATTGGTTTTTAATTGAGCTCGCAGGTTTTCTTTTAGCCTGTCTTCAACAGTTTCGATTCCAAACCAACCCATGGACAGGAGTGCCGTAATAAGCAGGACGGTGACAGCGGTAACTTTATTTTGATTTTTTGAACTGATTGTCATAGTAGTAAAACTTTTAAAAAGAAATTTATTTTTATGGGATGTCCTATTCCTGCTAAAATTTAGTATAAGTCCGCCGGTTTCAGTTTCAATGATTTTGATCTCATCAATGAAAAATAAATCTCCCCAAATTTTTTGTGTCAAATAGGTTAGGCTTTGTAATCTTCAATTATGCGGTTCATTTAGGTGGTAACTAGTTGTAACTATAGGTAAAAAGGGGCAGAGAGATATAGTGAAGCCTGTTTTTAGCTTTCGCAGGCAATTTTTTTCGGTTTATTTAGGAGGTTTGCTTAAATGTGCTTTAGGGGGTAAATCTGGCAGGCAAATGTTGGTAAGTAGCAAGACATGTAACGATAGAATTTCTGCTTAGTATCAATATTCCATACTTAATTCATTGTTATATAAGGATGATTTTTACTGTTTCAATAACGTTTTCAACATAATCGTTTTAGAGAGTCTAACTGAACAAGTAAAAAATTTACTTTATAGGTTCCACTTCCTGTTTCATCTGGAAACTCATCAAGGTATACAATTTCTGATACAGTCCTTTGGTCCCCATCAATTGTGTATGGGAGCCGGTCTCGACCACCCTGCCGCGATCCATCACAATGATTTTGTC
>JAJDAX010000132.1 GCA_029261615.1 Nitrospinaceae bacterium | reverse complement strand
TGATCAATCAACAGGAAAGCCAGAACACCATTCTGACTTACCGGTTTGAAGAAGAGAATTACAAGAACCGGTACATCCTTGAAGATTATTACGACACCAATCCATTTAACGATAACCAGTCCGCAGTGTTGTCCTTTCGCGATCAGGAAAACCCTGAGCAAAGGATTTCATTTGTTTTTAATTTCAACCGGACCCGCAGTGTTGTTCCCAATCAAAAAAAGCTGACAGAAACCCAGACAAAAATTGCGGATAATTTTATCAAAGAAATGGCGGAAGAGCTGCTGGTGTTGTTCAAACAGCGCTATCTGGAAGCCAAGGCTTATGGTGAAAAGGAGCCCTATTCCTACCTGGTGTTTGACACAAAACGATTCGTCAACTACATGGAACTTGCGCCCAAGAACAATCAACTGCTCGACTTTTCTTTCGAGGATCAGAAATATTTTGCCGAGGATGCCTACAATTTAGACCCGGAAAGGGCGAATCGGAATGTGCGACTGACTTTCTACAAGCTGGACCCGAATGAGGAAAAATTGCCGCCAATTTTTCATTACACTTATTATTTTAAAGAAAACAAGCGTGCAGATGAAGATGCCAAGCTCAGCCCAGAACAGGCTGAAATGTTGGTGGCGCTCAACCGGTTCATCCCCAATTTATTTAATGTTCTAAAAAAACGTTACAAAGAAGCCAAGAAGATAGGGGAAATGTTGCAGGAGTCCCAGTCAACAGATGTTCAGGTAAACTGACGTAAGTATTTAACATCAGAATTAAATTCAAGTTTAGGTCGCGACCCGGTTTTTAATGGGCGTCTCCGGCCTCAAAATAAAGGAAGAACGCCATGAGTGTGGGTGAAAAGCGTGTAAAAAAAATCCAGGCCCGGCATATTCTGGTGGCCGACAAGGATAAAGCGGAAGAATTAAAAGCCCGCATAGTTGATGGCGGAGAGGATTTCGCCAAAGTTGCCGAAGAACACAGTGAATGTCCGTCCAAAAAACGCGGAGGTGACCTCGGCTGGTTTGGCAAAGGCTCGATGGTACGTCCTTTTGAAGTGGCAGCGTTTTCCGCTCAAGAAGGCGATATCGTGGGCCCCATCAAAACTGAATTTGGCTGGCATGTGATTTACATTTATGAGATTAAAGACGATATTGACCCGGATTCCGGACCTCCGACTGGTGATGAAGATGCCGACGAAAAAACATTGATCCTGGTGGCCGAGAATTATGCCCATGAATTTATGATGCTGGGTTATTCCAGTAAGAAAGTGATGAGTCTGTTCACCAGTCCACATTTCAAGTCTGCCAACGCGGTCTATAATATCCTGGGGGAACAGCCGATCCAGAAGGTAATCGCTCAGGTATTCGGACAAACATATGAGCCTCCGGCAAAAAAGGAAGAGGCGGCTGAAGGCGCTGAAGAAAAATCAGAATAAATTTTACAGGTCATAAAAAAAGCCCCGTCGGAAAACCGACGGGGCTTTTTCTTTTGGTTCTGTGCAAATTTTATAAAACGACTGAGTACACCTCAAGAATATTGGGGGTTTCGCGCAATTGCCTCAGAGTCTCAGACGTTGGCGGGGTGTCGATGTTGATTACCGAGATAGCATCTCCGGTTTCCAAACGGCCCAGGTGGAAGCCCGCTATGTTTATTTTGTTTTGGCCAAGGGCTGAACCAAGGTTCCCGACCACGCCCGGGACATCCTTGTTTTTCAGAACCAGCATGTGCTTGGTGATTATCGCTTCGAAACTGGTGTCGTCTACCTTGACTATCCGAGAGTCTCCTTTGCCGAAAATACTTCCTGCAACGGTCCAGGTGCTTTCTTTAGTTTCAGCAGTCACTTCAATCACGTTTGTGTAATCCTTGATTTCGTTGCTTTTGGTTTCCTCAACCTGAACCCCGCGCTCCTTGGCAAGGAAGGGTGCGTTGACCATGTTGACCCCTTCGATGCTGCTTTCGAACAGGCCCTTTAGCACTGAGATGGAAATGGGCTGAACGTTCATATCCGCCACTTCCCCGCTGTACTGGATTTTTACTTTGGTCACGCCGCCATCAATAAGCTGGGAGACGATCTTTCCAAGATCTTCGGCCAACCCCAGAAACGGTCCGATCTGTTTGAGGGTTTCTTCGTCAATCGAGGGCATGTTAACCGCATTCCGGATGTTACCGAACTTGAGGAAATCGATTAACTGATCACATACTGCGACTGCAACTTTTTCCTGTGCCTCTTCAGTAGAAGCACCAAGGTGAGGGGTACAGATGATTTCATCAACACTGAGCAAGGGGCTGTTTGGATCCAGTGGTTCTTTTTCGTAAACGTCCAGTGCCGCCTGCGCGACTTTCTTTTCCTTGATCGCCTCAATCAAGGCATCGGAATCGATGAGTGGCCCCCGGGCACAGTTGACGATACGTACACCGGGTTTCATCATATCAAACTGTTCTTTACCGAGTAGCGCCTTGCCCCCATCCATCTTTGGGGTGTGCAGGGAGATAAAATCAGAACGCTTGAGCAAATCGTTGAGGTCGACCAGTTCCACTCCCAGTTTGTCAGCACGTTCCTTGTTTATAAAGGGATCGAATCCGAGGATCTTCATACCAAAACCCTTGGCGCGTTCGGCGACGACTGCACCAATGCGGCCGAGGCCGACAACCCCGAGGGTTTTCTGAAACAATTCGACACCCATAAAAGTTTTGGGTGACCACTTCTTGTCATGCTTGAGCGACCACATGGCAGTCGGAACGTTGCGCGACATGCTGAGCATTAGGGCCATTGCGTGCTCACCGGTAGTGATGGTATTGCCATCAGGTGCATTCATTACGATGATGCCCTTTTTGCCAGCTGCATCCAGATCGATGTTGTCGACCCCAACCCCCGCTCGGCCAATGACCTTGAGCTTGTCGCTGGCTTCGATAACATCAGCGGTGACTTTCGTCGCGCTTCGGACGACCAACCCATCGTATTCCGGAATGATCGCAATCAGTTCCTCCTTTGACAGTCCGGTTTTGACATCAACCTCAATGCCTCCCGCTTTTTTCAGAATCTCCACCCCGACCGGGGACAGGTTGTCGCTCACCAATACTTTCATTCACTCATTCTCCAAAGTTGCGGGCATCGGGCCCGTTCAGTTTCTATCGGACTAATTTTTCTCAGTTTTTTTAATAGGCTTCTAACAGGATTTCCTGTGCAGCCGCTACGCCCTTACCCAAGACAACATCGTGGCCGAATTTTTTGAGCGCCATTTCCAATGCGGCAATAGCCAGAATGGTGTCAAAGGTGTCGACATACCCGAGATGGGCGATGCGAACTACCTTGCCTTTCCAATCGTCCTGTCCACCGGCGAGGGTGACACCAAAGTCATCACGTAGACTTTTGACCAGTTTGCCTCCATCCACACTTTCAGGAACAAACAGGCCGGTAGCGGAATCTGCGGGCGCGTCCGGAGCAACCGGGCTCAGTCCTAACGCCTTGACTGCAGCGCGCGTGGCTCGTGCCAGGCGGTTGTGTCGTTTATGGACATTCTCAATCCCTTCTTCCCGCATGCTCTGCAAGACGCTGCGTAATCCGGTGACCAGAGAAACTGCCGGAGTGTAGGCGGTGGTTTGGTTTGCCAGGTTTTTGCGTTCCTTTTTGAAATCAAAATAAAAGCGCGGGCATTTGGAAGACTCGTTTGCTTTCCAGGCCTTTTCGCTCAAAGCAACCAGGGCAAGACCCGGTGGTAATTGCAAAGCTTTTTGTGATCCTGTGATGACAGCGTCAATTCCCCACTCGTCCATAGGCAAATTGTAGACGCCTACAGCGGTGATACCATCCACAATCAGAAGTATATCGTCCCGGTCGCGAGTCAGCTTTGAAATTTCTTCGATGGGGTGTGCAACCGTTGTGGAAGTTTCGCTGGCTTGCACAAGGATGCCCTTTATATCGGGTTCCTTATCCAGAACGGCTTTCAGATCGGCTGGTTTGACAGCTTGTCCCCATTCGACTTTGTGCCAGACAGGAATCAGGCCGTAAGTTTCTGAAATTTTTCCCCAACGTTCGCCAAACTTGCCGCCGTTAACGACCAGCACTTTATCACCAGGTGAAAACAGATTGGTGATACAGCCTTCCATGCCGCCTGTTCCAGTCGAAGCAAGAATCATCACATCCTGTTTGGTCTGGAAAAGGTATTTGGCATCTTCGGCCGCTTCAGCGAATATTTTGCTGAATTGCGGAGTCCGATGGTGAATCATGGGTGTTGCCATGGCGAGGTTGACTTTTTCGGGAACGGGGGTTGGCCCAGGTGCCAATAGATACGTCTTTTTCATGAGAGCAGATTCCTGTGTGTGTTGTTTATTAGTGTTCGGGAGTTTTTTCCCAAGGTTTATTATTTTATTAAGCTCGCTGAGCCGATTTTTCTGGTTTCGGGGTGATTTCGCGGATCACCACCGTATCAAAAAACTTATCGTGCCAGCCTTGCCGCCAGCAGTCCCATGAGGCCCAGGAGTAAGACAGTCCAAGGGTGAGGGTGCCAAATAGCAGACTTGCCCAGAACCTTGCCAGTGCAATGGTGGGTGTGACTGCAGCCCCGTTCAGATGACATACCCTAAGTCCGAGCAGGGCTTTCCCAGGTGTCCGGTCGGCGAAGCCGTGAAAACAGGCAAAATAAAGAGACCAGAGGGCGGCTCCAATTCCAAGGTAACCCAGGACCAAGGCTGGAAAAATATCGGGCGTTGAACCTGCGGCAGTATCTACGGAAACGATAACCCGATCCCCCCGAAAGGCCCCTGCGAGGGGAGAACATATTAGCACTCCCAGTACTTCCAGAAACAGGGCATCGAGCGCAAAAGCTAAATATCGGCGCCCAAAGCCAGCCAGTTCCATACAGGAAATTTGATTGGAGCCGGGGGCAGTCATTTTATTTTAACAGGCTCAAGGCCGAGAAGTACAAACCACCGCCCCATTGGGAGGGTTGAGATTCTGGTTCGATTATCGTCCTGTTATATAAAAAAACAGGCCAAAAATCTATTGAATTTATAGTATAAGAAGCAAAAACCGTGCTGGCGTTTCGGAAATTTTGAATGAGGGGGGGAGGAATTACTTGTCGTCGTCTGTTCCAAGGTCCAAATCGAGTTCCAGGCCTTCAATATCGAGGTCCAGGCTATCATCAGCTGAGGCACTTGTTTCAGGAGCAGGAACTGTATCTTCTTCGCCACCTAAATCAAGGTCAAGGTCCAGATCCAGGTCGAGTTCTGGTCCTGTATCTTCTAAACCGGCATCGTCTCCAAGATCGAGACCTACTTCAGGTTCATCATCCAGGCTTATTTCAGGGGCCACTTCATCATCACCAAGATCCAAATCTACAACAGGCGCGGGATCTTCATCCAGATCCAAGTCCAGGCCCGGTGTTTCCTCAGGTATTTCCAAGTCGATGCCCATGCCATCTACGTCGACATCGCTGAATTCGCCTGTTCCCAAGTCAAAGTCAAGCGTGTCTTCGACAGGGACTTCAGGCTCGGTCTCTGTAGCAGAGTCAGCCATCATGTTGGTATCCCCATCAGCATCGGATAAATCGAGATCGAAATCATCCGCACTATCCGGTTCGTCGAAGGAACCCGAT
>JAJDAX010000131.1 GCA_029261615.1 Nitrospinaceae bacterium | reverse complement strand
CAAGGTTTGAAACCGGTCCTGAAATTCTTCAGGAAAGTGCCTGCATAAAAAAGTCACCCGCGCGCCCCGCTCGATAAGGGCTTCCGCAAGCGTGAAGCAGCGCATGAGATGAGCTGTCCCGATTTCTTTTGATGCGTCGACGCGAAAACATGTGTGCATGATTTGTCCTGTATTGGATTGCTTTCAAACTGAGTCAATTATATAGGGTTGATGCCGGGTTGACAGCAAGGAAAAAAGTAGGCTTTGGCAGAATTTTCCTTGATACTGATTTTACAATGGGTAGATAAAACTTCTGGGGGAGATTTGAAATTCTGGCTGAAGAGGGGGAGTATAGTGCGTTTCGTTTGATCAGGGTGCTGAGAAATTATTATCCCAAAACATTTCAGGTGAAAGAGCGACATGGCCGCATGTGGCATTCTGATAGTCATTTGTTCGACTTGTGCAGAATGGATGTCAGGCCAGATAATCCACAATTCCTGAATTGAATATTCGTGCAACTTTATAAGGCGGGTCCATGTTAGCAACGCCGGTAAAAGATGGAATAATTGAGAGTCCGGTTTTTTCAGAAAAAGTAATTCTGTTTTTATCTGTCCTGTGTACTGTGTTTACGATTGGATGGGTATGGAACTTCAGCCAATATGGATTTGAATTTACAGATGAGAGTTTTTATCTCGTTTGGATGTCAAACCCCTTTATTAATACAGTATCTGCGACGCAATTTGGATTTGTCTATCACCCTTTATATGAAATTCTGGATGGAGATATTGCCGCTTTAAGGCGGTCAAGTTTTCTTATTACTTACGGACTCTCCTGGTTTCTAGGTTTTTTATTTCTTCGAATTTATTTTATTGAGCCACCCTTAAGGCGTTTGCATCGAATAATAATTTCAGCTGCATTTGCTACAACAGCGACAGGATCCTTGATCCTTACGAATAATTGGCTACCGACACCAAGCTACAACAGTCTGGCCATCCAGGCGGTGTTGATTGTCGCGATCGGGTTGCTTCTATCGGAAAAAAATAGTGTCGGCTGGTTTTTGATCGGAGTGGGTGGTTGGTTGGCATTTATGGCAAAGCCCACGACCGCCGCGGCTCTCGCATTTACCATGATTGTTTATTTTTCGATTTCAAAGAGACTCAACATTCGTTTGCTGGCAATCCCAGTTTTGGTTGCAATCATTTTGATGGTTTTGTCTGCATTTGCCATTGATGGCTCGGTAATGGCTTTTGTTGAGAGATTGCAGGCCGGAGCTGGTATGTATAAAACAGTAAAAGCAGGGGGGCACAGTCATTTGCTGCGGTTGGACTATTTTCTTTTTGATAGAGGAGCGACCTTTTTTCTATTGGTCAGTACAGCCTTCGTGTTTTTCGCGGTCAAATATTCTCAATCAAAAAATTCCCATTTGATTCATGGCGCTGCTGCAATATCGATGTTTTTTGGTTTGACCTGTATCGCGATAACCATGGGAGTCACTCAAAAAACTATTTATACAGGAATTTTTCAAGGCCTTTACATATGGATTGCCCCCTTGGCATCTCTATTGGTAGGGCTTTCAATTTATGGTGTCCAGGGGTTTTCAAAATTAACGCGATTCCAATGGGCATTGGCATTAACCTTTATGTTGTTCCCCCATGCATTTGCTTTTGGTTCGGGTAATAACTACTGGATCATGGCTTCTACCGGTGGGATCTTCTGGGTTTTTGGGGGTTTGATTTTTCTTATACCTGTCGTGGGCCAACGTGGTTTTTTGGTTTTGCTTTTACCGCTCGTTCTGGTTATTCAAATGGTATCGGCAATACAAGTTCACAACGCATTGCAAAACCCATATCGTCAACCACAGCCTCTTTATTTAAATGATTTCGAAGTAGAAATTGGCCGCTCGGGTTCTGTCTTGAAACTTTCCAGAGGTTTTGGACAGTACATCAAAGATGCGATTGAGTTGGCAAACCAGTCGGGGTTCCCGAGAGGAACACCCATGATCGATTTGACCGGAAAATCACCGGGAGTTCTTTATGCGATGGGTGCTAAAAATATTGGCCAAGTTTGGATGGTAGGTGGTTATCCTGGAAGTGAGGCCTTGGCGGTTATGATGTTGGGAAAAGTTTCATGTGAGGAGCTGGCGACCGCCTGGCTATTGATGGAACCTGATGGCCCTAGAAAGATTTCACCTGAGGTTCTCTTGAGTTTCGGAGCAAAATTGAGTACAGACTATAAAATCATTGGTATACTGAATGCCGCTAAAGGTGTGGGTGGTTTTTATAAAGTGCGAGTTCAAGAATTTTTAAAACCTATTCGCTCAGCCACCGTAGCAACGTCGGACTGCATTGCTGAAAGGAAAAACCAAATCCTGGGATAGACGTGATTTTTTAATAGGCCTCTAGCAAGAAAAAGGATAAATGAATAAAGACTTTGATGAGTTATTAATAGAGTCTAAATCAAGACTTTTGCAGATGCATCGTGAATCAAATTCCGGCCATCTTGGTGGGAATTTTTCATGCATTGACGCATTGATGACGCTTCATCATCTAGTAATGAAACCCGCCGATCGTTTCATTTTGTCAAAAGGACATTCTGCAGGGGCTTTGTATGTCACGCTTTGGAGTCTGGGATTGTTGTCGGACCTGGATTTAAAAACGTTTAGTAAAGACAATACAAAACTTCCTTCGCATCCCAGTGGGTCAGGCGTTCCTGGTCTCTTGTTTTCTACAGGATCATTGGGGCATGGTCCTTCAATTGCGGCAGGTCTGGCTACAGCAGCAAAACACAAAAACCAGGACAGTCATATTTACTGTTTGTGTTCGGATGGCGAGTGGCAGGAAGGAAGTTGCTGGGAGGCGCTGACATTTTTGGTTCATCGTCGACTGAATAACGTGACCCTTATTATTGATCAGAATGGTTTGCAAGGGTTTGGAACGACCGCTGAAGTTATTTCCTGTGACGATCTGACTCCAAGAATCTTGTCGTTTGGTGCGCATGTTCAGAGGATTAATGGCCACGACTGTTCTGAAATAAAGAACGCATTGGAAAATGTATCGCCCGATAAACCCAATGTTTTGATTTTGGATACTATCAAGGG
>JAJDAX010000130.1 GCA_029261615.1 Nitrospinaceae bacterium | reverse complement strand
TGATGTCAGGCATGAAGACGAACACCACGGTGGTGCCCATTCTTTTTAGCTCGGGCTCGGCTTTTCCACGTTGGCGAATGGTGTCGTTGGCCTGCACGACGGCGGATTTTAGCAGAGTCTTCCAGTCTTCTGGATTTGTGTTAGGTTTTGAATGTTTGTTTCTGGCGATGTATTGGTGAATGGTTTCGATAGCCATTTGGCTGGCCACGTCGCCTCCGGCTTGTCCGCCCATGCCATCGGCCACGATCCAGAGTCCAAGTGTGTTATCGATAAGGAACGTATCTTGATTCGTGGGGCGGACTCGTCCGACATGGGTCAGTCCCGCGCCGTTCCATCGTTTGGCTATCGGCATGGGGAAACGCTCATGGGGCCGTACCGGTGTAAGAATTCATCATAAATATGTTCGGCGAGCGGGGCTAAGTTGATGACGTCCGCTTCGTTGTAGAGACACAATTTTCGTCCTGCCTCCTCATCCCCAGCTTGCCAGGCATGCCAGAGGCCAACGGCGGCCCATCCATCCAATCCCTGAATGTTTTGTTCTCGACCAAAGCCTAATTCTAGCTCGATGTGTTTGAGCCCTCCGCGAAGGCCGAGGCGTCGAGCGGCGAAGCATAAATCAAAATGCGCATGACTGATGTCCAGTGAGGGATAGGTCGTGCGTAGATAGGGGACATCAAAGCCTGATCCGAAAAAAGTCACGAGCAGGTCATATTTGTCCAGTTCTTCTTGTAGGCGTTCCTGCGTCAACGAATCGTTTTTGACGAGGGTCGTGGTTTTTCCTTGGGCGAATAATCCTACGATGGTGATGTCGCCGTATCCAGCCGGTTCCCCGGTGGTTTCTATGTCCAAATAGGCGATTCGTGGGTGGAAGGCTTGGAGAAACCGCCAATGATCTTTCGATTTAAATCGCTTGGCGAGGGTTCTCCAATTTCCCTGTGCATAATCCTTGGCCATTTCTTCCACCTCGCGGTCATATAAGGGCTTTCTGCCAGCCGTAATTCCTGGTAAGTCGGTGGCCTGGAGGAAATGATCCCAATGGGTAATGCCGTGTTCCCACAGCCGTTTTTCGGTGGTATCGCCAACGCCGTTGAGGAAGATAAATGAGGATTCAAGCATGAATACTGTTAGGGGAGTCGGGGTGAAATCTTGATTTGAACTCAATGAACACGCTACAGTCAACTTATTGATTTATCAAGACAACTCGGTTTTCATTATGTGGGAATGAGGAGCTGTTTCTATCATGGAACTAGAGAAAAAGCGGATTAAAATCTCAATCGGCGGCATTTCGGTTGAAGCAGAGTTAAAGCCAACTCGGACAGCGAACGGCATTTATGATGCCCTTCCTATCGAGGCCGCGTTGAATCAATGGGGCGAAGAGTTTTACTGCAATATTCCTGGCGTGAAAGATCATCGTGAGACCGCGACGACCAATGTGAAAGTGGGTGATGTGGCATTTTGGGGTCTCGGTGGAATGTTTGCCGTCTTTTTTGGTCGGACGCCCATGAGCATTGGCGCAGACCCTGTTCCGGCAGATCGGGTGAATGTGGTGGGTCGTTTGTTGGATGATCCCATGGTGTTACACCAGGCCGCTGGTGCCACGATGATGAAGGTAGAAAAGGCCTCGTCATAGTTATGATGCGAATGACGAAAGAGCGGATCCGGTTTGTCTCAAATGCTGTACTGACTCAGCTGAAAGAGCAGCACTTGTTTGACGTGACTGGTTCAAGGGACAAGCTGGTCGATGCGTTGGAAAAAGCCATTACCGATGAGTTGTCTGCTGAAGATCGTCTGAATAATGAAGTTCGAGGCATGCTCAAACAATATGAGGCCGAATTTGATAGCGGTCGTGCTGATTATCAAAAGATGTTCATGATGGTGAAGAATAAATTGGTGAAAGAACGCGGGGTTGTCCTGTAGTTTCTTCGTGGTGGTTGGCGGCGCTGATAGCTGATTCGGGGATTTATGACGACCGTTTTATCTGATGAAAAGCAAATGCATTTATCGCATGTGATTCTCCAATGTTTGGAGAAGACGCGAGAAGGTCTTTTTGTGGGCTCTTCCACGCTGGCTTTGCGAGAGATTAAGCGGTTGATCGCTGACCAAATGGTGTTAGAAAAAGACATCGACAAGATCGTGCATACCCGGCTTCAGTCGTATGCCAGAAAAATCCCAGAAGGGACATCAGAGTGGGATGTGATGTGGCAAAAAATGTATACCGAAGAACTCCGTAAGCGCCGACTGGCCTGATGGTCTGCTCACGTAAAGAACCTCAGCTTTTTTTCTGACATCCTTTTGGTATTTAGGAACATTCTTGTCATCGTTGGATTATATACCATGACTACTCTTGATCAACAGACCAGAGCGAGCTTTACAAGGCATGTGTCGTTTGTGGTGGCCATGATTTGTCTGGGGGGCTGTTTGTCTACGGCATCTTTGCTCTTTGCTGCTGATGCAAAAATCACCGGACGGTTGATTGTTGAAGATGTCTTGGCTCGTCCGAACACTCCGGCCATGCTTCAGGTTCGATTGGTTCAGGATGGTCCTGCCGGTTTCACGGGGTTAGGTGGTGAAACGATTGAATTCGTGGTGCAAGGACAACGAACAGGCACCGCACTGACCGATAAAGATGGCCATGCGAGTCTAGAATTTAAAACCCACATGCGTGGCAATCACAAAATCGTGGCGAACGTGGAACCAAGTTCCAAGGTGACGGCCAGTTCCGGGATTGGCAACTATGCATCTTGGGAGCGCAGGAAGCCCATGCTTTTGGTAGATGTGGTGACACTCCTCAAGCCTGAGAATGGGACGATGTTGTCATCGTTTAATACCTCAGCCCCTGGCGAACCTGACGCTGATGCGCCTCATGAATTGACGATGCTCGGCGAGTTTTATTTCAACATCATTTATTTGTTACGAGGAAATGATGGTGATGTAGAACACCTTCGTGATTGGTTAAAGTCCTCCAAGTTTCCGCCAGGTATTACTCGCAAGGTTCCGGCTGGTTCCGAGGGGTTACTCGCCTTCATTGCCCTACTCAAAGAAGGGGGCTGGGATCATGTCGAGGCTGGCGTTGGGCAGAGCAAAGGCTTTGCCGATACTCTCGTAAAAAATCGAATCAAAGCCGTGATCTTTCCTGACCCTTCAAAAAATGAAAAGTTTCCACGACGTGCCAAAATTGTGTTGAAGTGGAAAGACGTACGAAAGCATTTGTAGGCGGGCGTAAGTTGCCCAAAATGTTTTTGAAGTGTTGTGGTTGGCTCAAAAAGACTTCGGGAATAGGAATTTTAAAAGGCCTTTTTGCCTAAACCGAAAAGTATCAAAGACCCCGTTACGGGGTCAATTTGCAGACGTTTCCGTCTGAAAGGCGGGAGTTCCCCGGCGAGATTGGGCGGCAGGGGCCATTTTTCGTGAATCAGGCCAACCCTTTCGCATGATGGAGGGGGGGGGAGTTGGAGCCTGGACAAAAGGAGAGCGTCGGCTCCGGCACTGACCCGGAATCCAGGAGGGACATTAAGCGGGCTGCATGAATGCGTCGAGGCGGGCTATGGCGCGTGGTGGGGCTCGGCTCGGCAAGCCCAGGTGCGTGGCTTGTGCATTTTGGACGATGAACGTGCCATGGCCTTGCGACATCGCACACCGCACTTGCCAGCCCTCACTATCCACTAGCGAGGCGCACAGATCGACAAGGCCATCGCTGGTATAATCTGCCGGATGCATCTTCCAGTCAGCACTGGTCATGGAGGCATCCAGCGTGGCAAGAGAGTGCATGGCAAACGTGCCATCGCCTTGCGACATGCCACAGTGTATTTGCCAGCCGTTGCTTGCACCGGTTCGGGACGCACACAAATCCAAAATCCGATCGCCGGTAAAGTCACCTGAGTGAACTGTCCATATTTTTGTCACGAGAAGGGGGCTGGGGGGAAGTACTATTGAATGGGGAAAATTAAAACAGTTTCTGGAAAAGTAGGCCCAGCTGGATCGAGCGTAAAATATATTAGATCAAGACTTGACCCCATGAATAGGGGGCATATCAATTTGCCCCCTATCCTAATTCCTTAACCAAAATGATGGGTTATTTAGTTTTGGTCAGCCGACGCCATCCAACTAGACCCGCAACTCCGGTCCCAAATAACAAAATGGTACTCGGTTCGGGAACTGGAGCGTTGGTTGCCGCCATGTTTAGGCTTACGTTGTCTAAACGGGATATCTCCCCTCCTGAAACCCAATCTCCTCGAATATACAGGCCTGAGAGATTAGCGAACGCCGTGGAAAAGTCACCGGGCATTGCGGCCTCATTAGAACCACTTGCGAATGCTTGCCAGGAACTTGTGGCTTCCAAGGGGACCATGAAATTCGTATAACTGGGCGTGACAGGTTGGTCGCCATTATAGCGTAAGGTAACCCCATTTCCTTTTAAGATCACGAGATCGAGTGGAACTGGGTTGCCGATAGAATTCAGCAGATCGAATTTAAGCACTCCTCCCAAGGCACTGCTCTGGTCACCTAAATAGGAGGCTGGTGCAGCAAACATAAACCCGAAGGGGCCTGGATCACTCGAGAAAATATGGCCACCAGGATTTCCTCCAGCCATCGAATGGCCTACCGGGAAGGTTCCTTCTTCTCCCAAGGTCCCCTGATTCAGATCCTGTATGAACCACCCTTCGTTATTGGTATCGAATGAGCTCGTGATCATCCCTGCGAAGGATAACCCACTAGCCAATAACGCGTTGATCGATAAGCACAGAGTCAACATAAAATATTTCACAAATGCTTTTCGATTTGAAACTAACATAGATGTTTGGCTCCACCGTTTCATCATGCCCTCCGTCGTTGGTGAAAAACAGATAGAAATTTGAACAAAGTCAAACGTACATAAACGAAATGGGAAATGTAATACGGTTTACGACGTAACGCCCATTCAATGGGTTGCTTTGTTTCTCTTAAAAGGAAATTTGTCTTGTTAATAGGTAGGGGTATGCGGAAAAGTAACCAAGCCTCTATTTTAGAGGACATAAAGTCAAAAAATTTTCTACCTATATATCCATTAATATAATACTTCACTCGAAAGGTCGGGCTATCTTCCGGCCGGGATTTGCGCCGATCGTAGAGACGGGTCGTGGAAATATTGGCATGCCCAAGCCATTGCTGAACTTTGGCAATATCAGCTTCATGCTCCAGCGCATTGGTCGCGGCCGTGGCGCGAAGTGATTAGGGATTAGGATTAGGGGTCAGATTAGGGGTCACCTATTAGCAGACTCCTGTCAAGTGGGCGCACGTCTCCTCTCTTTTTTTCTACTTTAAAAAGCTTGGCTTCTTTTTCCTCACCATGCGGGAACCAATTCGCGCCTGGGTTTTCATCGGGATCGATGTCGTCT
>JAJDAX010000129.1 GCA_029261615.1 Nitrospinaceae bacterium | reverse complement strand
TGAACCAAGGTAGGCCCCTTCCCGCTCTTTTTGTAATACATCGTAATAGATACGTCCTGCAGTAACGTTGTTCCGACGAGACATACGGGCAGTAGTGAACCGCTCATAATGACCAAGGTCCAGATCAGCTTCGGCACCGTCGTCGGTGACATACACTTCTCCGTGCTGGAAAGGATTCATTGTCCCGGGGTCTACATTGATATAAGGATCGAGTTTAAGTATGGTGATTTTTAATCCGGCACCTTCCAACAAAGAACCGATGGAAGCTGCAGCGATCCCCTTGCCTAAAGAAGACAATACCCCGCCTGTGACAAAGATATACTTCACCTTTTTCCCATTAGACTTTTTCTTTCCACTTGTCGACATTAAATCTTCACTCCTGATCGGCGATTAACGATTCAAGACGGGCTAAATCTTCCGGACAATCCACCCCCGGAGAAACACAGGAAGCTTCGAGAACCAGTATGCTGTTCCCGGATTCCAAAATCCTCAGTTGCTCGAGTTTTTCCTGATTTTCAAGAAACGTGGCTGGCATGCGGGTGAACTCAATTAAAAAATTCTTTCTATAGGCGTATAGCCCCAGATGACGGTAAAGCCCCTTGAGGCTGTTTTCATCATCTTTAGCTCCATCACGACTAAAGGGTATGGCAGACCGTGAAAAATACAACGCCCGTCCTTTTTCATCCGTCACCACCTTGACCACGTTGGGGTCATTGAACTCTACCACGGAACGGACAGATGTTTTCAGGGTCGAGACCGAAATCTCCGGGTGAGCCTTCAATCCTTCAACCGCACGGTCAATTTCAGCTGGATCAATCAAGGGCTCGTCTCCCTGAATATTGACCACAATATCCCAGTCCCCACCAACGGCCACTTCAGCAATTCGGTCCGATCCGGTAGCGTGTTCCTGGGATGTCATTTGGGCCTTGCCTCCGGACTGGGTCACCGCTTCCAGAATGCGGGAATCGTCTGTGGCAACGATAACCTGATCAAGGCTTTCAGACCGGCTGGCTGCTTCCACCACCCAAAGAATCATGGGCTTTCCACCCAGCAAAGCCAGGGGTTTTCCGGGAAAACGAGAAGAATCCCACCGCGCCGGTATAATGCCAACCACCTGGGGCTTCTCGACCATACATTGCAATCAGGTTTAAGATCGGGGAACCTCCTGCAAATCTAAACTCAGCACTGATCTCCATGCACTAACAGCACGGAAACTAGCGGAACTTATCAAACGGGAAGCGCCCTCTGGGGTTTAAGCCTTAAGTTCGGGCCAAAAGGTCAGTATCGTGGAGTGGAAATTTGCCTGATAAAAAAGAAAAGAAAAAGACCCTCCCTTTTCATTGGGAAGAATAGCTCAATTGGCTACTTGCATCAACCGGATTTTTACGTAATAAAACGACATAAATTATGGTGAGGCAAAAAAAACAATAACCTATTTGATTTCCATCAATTGCTTCTGAATCTTATCGCGCACTTCACCTGGAGGATTGGTTTTCAAAGCAGCTTCCAGAACATCAAGCGCCCGTCCCCGGTCACCTTTTTTAAAATAGCTCACGCCCAGCATATATCGGGAATCATGAACCTTGTTGCCACGGGGGTAATTTTCGATCACCGACTGAAACTGAGCAATAGCATCATCGTACATATCGAGCTTAAAATAGTTACTTCCAATCCAAAACAGAATATTGTCTTTCAAGTGGCTTGGCGGACTTTTCTGGGAAAACTCCTGAAATTGCAAAATTGAACCGTCAAAGTCCCCAGAGCGGTAGGCATTCAAAGCTTGAGTATAGGCCGCTGGCAGTCGGGAACCACCACCCGACGCTCTGGATCGTGAAGAGGATCGCGAAGTCGACCTGGACGCGGAGGCCATTGACATGGAACCTTCCTTCGTTTTTAATCGAGCGATTTCCTGATTGAGCTGGCTGACTTCAGTTTTCAATTGATCAATGTCCGGTTGCATAGCCTGGTCCTGCCCGGCTGCCCCGCCTATTCCACTTTCCAACTGTGTCTGAGCCGCTGCAAGCCTCGGCTCCATTGTCTGAATAATTTCCTGTAATTCACGAACGCGCGTTATCAATGCTTCCTGCTGTGCCTGCAACGTTTCGACATCCGTGCGCAACTCATTGGAACCCGCCCCCTGATTCACACTGGCAAAACCGCCGTCATCGCTTGGAGGATCATCGAAACCAGAGTCATCAAACCCGCTGTCATCGGAGCCCCCACCCGATTCGTCATCTGCAAAAAACCCGTCTTCATCGCTAGACGCCTGTTGATCTTCATCGAATTCGGACGCATTTTCATCACCAAATTCCTGTTCAAAAGCCAGATCTTCTTCGCTTTCATCATCACCCATCCAAGGGATGTAACTACAACCGGAAAAAGTCAGGGAGAGGGCGCAAAGGCCAACGAGTGTAAGGCGGGAAATGTTATGCAACATGGCAGGCTCCAAAAGGGGTGAATCCCCATTATCAATTGACTTTATTGTATGAATTTTACCTGTTTTTGTCAATTTTGAATTTAAACAAATTTAAACAAATTTAATACCACT
>JAJDAX010000128.1 GCA_029261615.1 Nitrospinaceae bacterium | reverse complement strand
GAAAATCATGAGAACATTGGGATAAACGATCTCCCCAATCTCATAAATTTCATTGTTGGATATGCGGACATAACTCTCAACCGGAGCGTTCCGTTTTTCAGATCCGAAAAATGGGACCAGTGAACTGTGTCCCCCGGAGATGACCACCGCATTACTAATGATGTGTGATGCAGTAACAACCCCCTGGCCACCGAGACCGGCCATTCGGACGTTATAACGTTTAACTTCTGACATGAAAAATGCCTCCTTGTTTAAGCCTTAGCTTTTTGTTTGGCTTCTTTTTCAATACGGGTGATATATTCCTTGGCTTCGTCGCTCATTTCCTCATGGAATCCGTAACGCTCTTTTTCAATATCAAAAGCGTCCTGCATAACGTCCGGAGTTGGAATAGCGTACTCAATGTTACAGGAAGTATAAGCTTGAATGTAGGTCGGTCCAATTTCACGTGCGATCAGGATCGCGCGACGAATAGTTCGTACCACACGGGCCGGATTGGTCGGTGCAATACGTGCAATGTAAGCACAGCCAGCTGTTCGGGCCAGACCCAATGCATCGATTTTTTCAACGACCTTACCACGTGGAGCCATTTTCAGTACAGCGCCTTGCATGGTCATGCCACTTTCCTGTCCACCTGTGTTGCCGTAAACTTCGTTGTCCAGCATGATGGTGGTGAATCGTTCTTTGCGGAACCAGCTGTGCATCAAACCCTGGAATCCGATATCGATGAGTCCGCCGTCGCCAGCCATCACGACAACATCTTTGACCTGATTTGGGAAACGAACTTCCAGCCCACGTTTCAGGCCGGATGCTACCGAGTTGGTGTCACCGTAGTTACCGTAAATAAATGGGATATTGGCTTGGCTGATTGCCAGGCGGCCACACCCTGCGGTTCCTACATTAATGGTGTGCTCAGGATTGGGCAGAGCAATCATAACAAGACGAATGAACAGGGTCATCGCACAACCTGCGCACATGGGATGCTCTTCAATCAGCTCTTTGAACTTGCCCATTTCGGTCACTTTGACCTCGCGACCGTATTGTCCGTGCTCGATCAGATCTCTGTATTCAATCGGGAGAATGCCTTCATAACCGGGAGAAGGACGAATGGTTTCAAATGACATGGGAAATTCCCTTTCTATATTTTTAACTAGATTTATCGAAATTTATGGAAGCCACAACATTCGTGACCTCTGGAGCTTATAAAAAACAGGTTCGGTAATTTCCGAACCAGATGAAATCAAACTTTTTCGCCAGCTGCCTTACGGGTTTCCGTCAGCCAATCGAGCAGCATTTCAGTTGGCATGGTCATTCCGCCATAAACACGGGGACCGCCAATAATTTTAGCCGGGATTTCCCCATAAAGAGTGGAACACAATTCTTTATGGAACCAGCCAGCCTGGTTGAATTCAGGAACCAGAATGCGCTTACAGTTTTTAAGAGCGGCAATCAGTTCACGCTTGGGCCATGGACGGGTGGTTTTAACTTTAACGAGTCCAACCTTACGGCCTTTTTCTTCTTGCTGGCGAACCGCTTCACGTGCCTGTGATACAGCCGAACCTGAAGAAACAAAAAATTCCTCTGCATCCGGGTTGACCACTTCAATCAAGTCCCCAATGTACTTGCGCCAGTATTTGGCTGATCGCTCAACTGCGGCGAATACTTCCTGCTGCCAGGAGGCGTGCATGTGGTAACTGATAAAGTTACTTTTCTGAATAGGAGCGTCACGTGAGATACGCGCTGGAGGATTTTCGTTGTCCATTGCTGGTACAGCTGAACGCCAGCCATCACGTGGTGGAATTTTGTATTTTTCGTCAAAGATTTTTACGTTGCCGCGAGCGTGGGTTACGAAGAACCCGTCAACGGAAACGACTGCGGGAAGTGTTACGTCAACCTCTTCTGAAACAAGGAACGCCGCAATAGAGTAGTCAAAGAAATCCTGCTGGTTTTCGGCATGAGCATGCAGGATGCCGGTGTTCAACAGAAATGAAATTTCAATGTTGTCTGGTTGAATCGCGAGAGGGGTGTTGATGACGCGGCACATGTTGAGCAGCACCAGTGGGGTGCGCGCGCCAGGCCAGGAGGAGATTGCCTCCAGGCCACGCATCAGACCAGGGCCGGATGTTGCCGTGAGTGAACGTACACCTGCTCGGGAGGACCCACCCAGTGCGGACATAACGCCGATTTCCTCTTCACCACGATAGTATTCCTTGATGTAACCTTCATCATAAAGGTAACCACACTGCTGCATGGTTTCAGACTGTGGGGTGATCGGGTAGGAAATGGCAATGTCAACATTACACCTTCGGATAGCTTCTCTGGCCGCTTCTGAACCGGTGATAAAAAGCTGCTCGCGAGGAGCTTCATGAAAAAGCCATTCTGGATCTTTTACTTCCTGTAAATCACCTGCTGGTACCCAGTCTGCCGGCTTTCCAACTACTTGCGCTACTGAATTGGACATGTCCACTCCTCATGTTCTTGTTGTCTATGTATTTATTTCAATTCACTAACTGTGAAATTCAAATCTGATTTTACGCAAACCGCGCAATTTTGCCCCGGTCAGCGATTTAAGCCCCTAAAATTACCATGTTTGTCAGGGCATTACAAACAATTTGAACCTTGATTTGAAATTATTTAACTGTGACTT
>JAJDAX010000127.1 GCA_029261615.1 Nitrospinaceae bacterium | reverse complement strand
AGAGAAGCGGGACGAATTCCCATGGAGAGAGATACTCTCTATGAGGAAACACAGGCCGTCCCTGTTTAAAAAACTCCGGATTTTTCAATAGATCACCACATTCTATTCGGTTTTATAGAGACGGTTTTTCCTTGACAGGTTTTTAATCGACGTTTCTACTAAAACTAGAAATTGGGTTGCGGTGTGGTGACCTCTGAGGAGCCAAATTCAATTTTTTGAAGCGCACTTAAATTATCGGAAACAATTTTTTTGACGGGGAATTCAAATGGCGTACGAAGCAAAAAAAGTCCTGGTAGTTGATGATTCATCGGTTATGCGTCAGATCATCAAAAATACCCTGAAACAGCTTGGGTTTGACGTGGGGAATCTGTCTGATGCGGAGGATGGACAAATGGGGCTGAAGCGTGCTCAGGAAGGAGGTCTTGATCTGATTATTTCAGACTGGAACATGCCTAAAATGACAGGTATTGAATTTCTTAAGGCTGTTCGGGAAGATGGAAGCATAAAAGGTATCCCTTTCTTGATGGTAACTTCTGAAGCGGATAAGGAGAAAATTGTGGAAGCGGTTCAAGCTGGAGTTAGCCAGTATATTGTTAAGCCGTTCAACGCAAATCAATTGGAAGAGAAAATTAAAGCGATCTTCCCATAAGGTGGAATGGTTCTTTTTCCTTGTCAGTCAAAGTTGTCATTTTGTTCTTTAATTATTATGGAAGAGCTAATTCTCTTTTTAAGGGTCCCGAAGGTTTTAGGTAGATGGGTTGTGGAAAAACTGTGGAAAACCAATTTTTTAAGTTGACAATATCTGTAAATGCATTTCTATTGTGGGTGTAGCTAAAATTTGAATGTCATTAGAAAATAATGGGTTTTAAGGTTTTTCTTCTTTTTTTATGGGGAAACTTTTCAAATGATAGCGTTAGTTTTGAGCCGAAATGGGATAAGTCCCTTTGATTGTGTTGGCCGGAATTTAGAATTTTCCGTCGGTCTGCTGGGGGCTGGGCCTGGTAAGAAAAAATAAAAGGGGATATTATGTCATACGAGTTTACTGCGGAATGTGTGCCCGATGAACTGACCACCTGTGTCCATGATTCTGTAATTCATTGTTTTGGAACGATGTTCGGAAAGGACCCGGTTCCCGTTGAGGGAGACCAGGTATCAGCTGGGGAAGGTGTTGTTGGAATTATTTCTTTCTTTGGAGATATAACCTGGTTACTCATGGTAACGCTGCCAAAGAAATCCGCAGAAAGCCTGGCTTTCAAATTCGCAGGATTCGAATTGGCTTATGACAGTCCGGAAATGGGTGACGTGGTTGGGGAAGTGGCAAATGTGATAGCGGGAGATATTGTCGCCCGCCTTGGACAGGACCAGATAAAAGTCGCCATGTCCTTGCCCTCTATAATGAAAGGGCACGATGTCGAACCTTTATTGCCTCGCGGCATACCTACACAGATGATGAAGTTTGAAATTGATGAGGACGAAATTTTTGTCAAGGTGGCCGGGGCGAAAGAAGGTATTGGGAAAAGGCCCGGCACCTGAAAGTCATGAAAGTTTCAGTTGCCTGTAGTCCTATCTAAAGCGTCGTCAGGTAGTCCGGTTGACCGAGCACATCTGAATGATCGTGGGGGCGATCTTATCCAGGGGTAGAGATTTTTCAGCTAAACCGGCTTTGGCAACAAACCCGGGCATACCCCACACAACGCTGGTTGCCTCATCCTGCACAATAATTCTCCCTCCGGCCTTTTTGACTACCTCACATCCCTTAAGTCCGTCTTGCCCCATCCCTGTTAAGATTACCGCTAGAACATTTTTCCCGAAAACTTGTACGACGGACCGGAACATTACGTCGACTGCTGGTCTGCAAGAGTTTTCAGGCGGATCCTGATTGGCGCCCGTCTTTAGGGAATTGTCCTTTCGGTGAACGGTCATATGGTAATCCCCGGCAGCGATGATCGCTTTGCCGGGCTCCAACAATGTCCCCGGTTCATTTTCCACTACAGTAATATTCGATTTTGCAGACAATCGCTCTGCCAAAAGTTTTGTGAAATGCGAGGGCATATGCTGGGTGATTAAAATGGGGACAGGAAAATTGGCCGGAAACCCTGGCATCAGTTCCGACAGCGCATTGGGCCCGCCAGTTGAAACTCCAATAACGACACAGTCGATCCGGGAAGTCCCAAGAGGTGGGGCCGCTAGAACTGGCTTTACAGGGCTGGGTGCTGTCGAAATGCTCGACTTTTGCGCCGTTATATTATTAGTGGGAATCGGGCGTTTTAGTCTTTTTGCGCAAATACTTTTTATCTTGGGAATGAGGTCATCCCGGATTTGATCCACGCCTCCCCGGTTGTTACTCAAGTTTGAGGGTTTTCCGGTGTAATCTACGGCTCCACGTGCAAGGGCATCAAGAGTAGCGGCAGCTCCCTTCTGGGTCAGGGTGCTGAACATAATCACCGGAATTTCTGGATGCAACTTTTTTAGATGATCGAGTGTCTCAAGGCCATCCATCTCCGGCATTTCCATGTCCAGAGTTAAAATATCGGGTTTCAAAATTGGGATTTTTTGGAGGGCGATTTTCCCATTTGCCGCAACCCCCACCACTTCCATTGAGGAATCCAGAGACAGGGATTCTGACACAATTTTACGAATAACCACTGAATCATCAACTACGAGAACTTTGATTTTTTCCATAAAAATTTTGGGGAATTGACCAGAACTGCTAAGGCCATTAATGATATAAACCGAAAAGGTAAGTATTAAAAGGTTGATTCATTTTGCTATCTTTAAGGTATTGGAAGCTTTGCTATGCTGTAATTTGAATAACAGGCCTTTGGATTGAATGTAAACGTAAACTCAACCTCAGGTTAAAGGAAAATCTGGATTCTTGCTACCAGAAAACCCATTTTTTATAGGATATTTATGAAGGATGAAAATGGACTGTAAAATTTGTAAAAGCAAATCTCCGCTGTTTTACGAAAATGGGAGACGGTTTTATCGATGCCCCGACTGCTGGTTTGTTTTTTCGCCCGTGCAGACTTCCAAGG
>JAJDAX010000126.1 GCA_029261615.1 Nitrospinaceae bacterium | reverse complement strand
AGGTCTGCGGTTGACCTTTCCAGCGGCGGACGTCGCGCATGAATTTCTCCAGATCCATTTCACTGTCCCAGGGGAACGCGACCATCAATGGTTCCAAAGCCACATCGAGTTTTTCACTTGGGAAATATTCGAAATTGCCATCGGTTACCCGGTAGATATTATTGAAGGTCCGGTAATGGCCACACAGTGCAACAAAGTCCCAGGACGTTTTGCCCTGCACGAGGGCGTCCAGTTCTGAGGCAGAAATGCCTTCGTAAAGGTTGATTTTCCCGAGACAACTGTTTTGAACCCGCAGCGGGTTTTCCTCAAAATCAATACTCCATGTTTCTGAACCCTCCTTCCCGAACACTTCCAACTGGTAAACTACATTCCAGTGTTGCCAGGCTTCCAGTAAATCGCTTTGGACTAATATTTCAAGGAGCTGATTTTCGACGAAATCACGAATCCGTGACATTTCTTTTTCGCATTCTTTAAGATCGTCCGTGCGAGTGCGTAAAGGAGCGACTTCCATGACGGGCTTGAAGACCACTTTATCGCTGTCGTCTTCCAGCACACGGACAAAAGGCGAACTCTGGTTTTCGATCCGCACTTCGCTACTCGAGATGTGGGCGACGTCCCCCGGGTTGAAATGTCCGCAGGGAACCTCGGGGCAAAAGTTTTTGAGGTCCCGTAAATACTGATCCTGAGTGGTGGGGAATGAATACCGGTTCAGAAACGAATATTCATCTCGATAACGAAAAGCCGCAGAACCCGGAACAACGAATCGCGGTTGCAGGGCTTTCACCATATTTAAAAAAGTGCAGTATTCATTGAAGGGCAGATTAAACGGTTTGTTGTAGGAGAAATTTCCTTCCAGTAACGGAACAAATCGACCATGCGCAAGATCGACCCGGCCATACTTCTGGTTGATGCGCTCGATGGTTTCCGGGTTGACCAGGGAATCGACCTGATTCCATAAAGTCACTTCTCCATCATTGACCAGAAGGCCGTGTTCGGGAAACGTATCCTGCGCCGTACTCTCCTGATTGCCGGAGGGGGTCGGTGTTATCTCGACATCGCGGACTTTGATGGTCTCAAAATCCGACACCACGGTAATATTTTCAAAACCCAATTCACGCATCACCTTCAATACAATATCGTCATTGGGAGCGAGGACGGTGACATCCGGTTTCAAGACACCGTTGTCCTGAAGCAGGTAGGCCAGTGTGCGAACATCAAAATGATCCTGATGGCGATGCGAAATGTTGAGGACATCGACAGGAGGGATCTTGTTCTTTTCCAGCACAATGCTGGGGCACAATACGTTGATCTCTTCCCATAGATAATCGAACCAGACGGGGTCGGTCAATATGGTGGTTTCGCGGGATTGAATGAGCAGACAGGCGTGTCCGATCAAAGTAGTCTGGAGCATGGATTAGGCCTCGGATTAGAAAGAGACGAGATTAGCGGAACCGGAGGAAATTTTCAAGTCCGCGCTCAAGATGGATAGTTACTGGTATTTTTTTCGACGGAAGAGGTCGCGGCGACTGACCAGCCGGTCAAGAAACAGCAAGCCGTCGAGATGATCCATTTCGTGCTGAACCGCGCGGGCTTCGAAACCTTCCATCTTAAAACTCAACGGATTTCCAAACCCGTCTTGTGCTTCAAGTTCGATGGTTTCTGCGCGAGCAACGTTGCCGGTAAAATCCGGGACAGAAAGACAACCCTCGCGGCCAACCACCTGTCCCTGCTCGGTAATGACTTTGGGATTGACCAGGAAAAGTCGGCCGTGGTTAGGTGTCTTCGGCTTGATAGATACGTCTACCAGAACGATTCGTTCGAATCTGCCTACCTGGGGCGCGGCGATCCCCACCGAGGGTGGTCCGCCGTCCATGGTTTCTTCGAGATCTTTCAAAAATGAACGCAAGTCGTCGTTGAATACCTCGACAGGCGAAGAAACCTGCTTCAAACGTTCGTTGGGGAAGGTGAGGATTTCAAGCTGAGCCATCGTCAGCCTATGAGGGTATTGATTGGGGTGACCTTGATTTCGATGTTTTTTCGCTGGGAAAGTTCAGCCATGGCTTTTTCAATTTTTTCCTGCTTCTTTTTGGTTTCGCCTTCAATGTGCAGGATATAGATGGGGTTTTCATCTGTACCGGCAACGTCAGACTCTAGATTGATGATGTTGAGACCCAATCGCGCCAGGGTTTCTGTTGTTTCGGCCACGATGCCCGCCTGATCGGCACCATAGACTGTGAACCGGTAATTGGGTTCGATGTGACTGTGTAGCGTGCCTTCAATTGGGTCGATAGAAACCCGAAGTTCGGCAAATTCATCTGTCGGGCAGGTGATAGCTTCCAGTTGGGCTCGGTCGCTTTCGGACTCGACCATCATCATGATGGTGAACATTCCACCGAGCCGTACCATGGACGCTTCGCCCAGGTTGCAGTTGCCTTCATAAAGAGCGCGGGTCACTCCGGCGACAATGCCGGGGCGGTCCTGACCAACCAGGGTCAACATAAACCAGTTTTTCATTTCAAAATTCTCGTGGCTGAGGGATTATTTAAAAACACTTTACCATGTTTTGAAGAATGATGGACAAGGGATAGAAATTTTCTGGATCATTCTTTATGGCGGAGCCAACTCTGGAACATCAACACGGCCCACAAATGATGCGGCCACGAAAATTTTCCCGAAAGATGCTCCCGCCATTTTCTTTGTAT
>JAJDAX010000125.1 GCA_029261615.1 Nitrospinaceae bacterium | reverse complement strand
AAGATTGTTCCCCTTCGCAAAAAGCAGGACATCAGTTCCGTGCAGATCAAGTAGATGATAATGCGTCGCCAGATTCAGCAGAACATATGAGGGTGTATTGGACTCATTTGCTCCTGGATTGTTCTGCGCTTCACCCCGCGTCAACCTGAGATTTGAGCTCCATTGTCCCTTTGAGTGGTCGACCTGGAACCCCCATCGCAGGGGTGGTTGCTGCGGGACATCACCCATGTTGGTCAAGCGTCCGCGTGTAAAATCACTGAACATGGTGAAGTCAACTGATCCGTGATCATTATCCATTAGTGGAAATATCAACTTGGCTTCGTAACCCAGGAAGTAAGCCTGGGTCTGTTGGGCTAAAACTTCCGGAGCATCGTCGATGATAGCTCCTGTCCGTTGCAGAAAAATGTAGTCGTCGATCAGATTGTAGAAAAGATCAACTTCCGCAACTACCCAGTCGGAGAAAAACTTGTATCCAAAGTCAAAGTTATTAGATGTTTCAACAGTCAGGTTTGGGTTACCCCTCTCAAAAGCTCGGGTGGCTTCGTGAAATCCGCGGAAAAATAACTCCTGAACCTGCGGTGCCCTCTGGGAACGGCTGTACGCGCTGGTAAACCGGTGTTGTTCGTTTGGATTCCACTGCCCGGAGACTGAGGCACTAATCGGGGTAAAACTGCGGTATGGATTACCTGCAACAAGTGGGTCCAATGAAGTACGCTCCACTCTTACCCCAGCTTTAAAATTGACCGGGCCAATGTCGATAGACTCCTGCCCAAAGACACCAACACTGGTCGTCCGGGTAGTGGGTGTCAGGAATTCATTGTCTTCGATTGCGAGTGCTGAAAACTTACTTGATATGGTTTGTACCCCGATAACTCCGCTAAATCCTGCGAATGGTTTATGAGGAATTTCCAGACGGCCCTCAAAAGTATCATTGCGGAAAAAGGCCTCCGTTTCGCCCATGACCGTCTCCCGGTGTTCGTAATCTGTAAAACTCAGATTTGCTCTGATTGATTCGAGGAAGTTGATCGGATCGAACAATTCGCTCTTAAAGTCGAACTTGTTTTGTTCCAGTTTCACACGAACGCGTTCGCCGTCATCAGTTCCTTCCGGTGGGATACCGTAAACATTATTCAGCAGGTTACCTGACACACCGATAAACCCCGCGTCTCCCACCAGAGAAAAGCCGACCGACCCGCCTCTTGCTTCAGAAGAACTATTGTCGAGAAAACCGTTGGTATTACGGGTAACCATTAAATCGGGCTCACTAACCTGACCACGCGCGGCATCGATGGCCAGGCCTCCGATGTCGACATTGCCGTTGCTACGATAAAACCCGTCAAAATGGTAAGCCAAGTGGTCTTTTCCGCCTTCAACTTTAAGTGCTGTGGAGGTTTCATTGGATGCTGAATTGAACTTCTGTTCAAACGCTCCTGTAACCAGTTGCTCCGGGACCAGTTTAGGTATTCGGCTATCAATGACATTGACCACGCCACCAATTGCGCCACTTCCATAAAGGAGCGTTGCGGGACCGCGCAAAATTTCTATCCGGTCCGCCATTAATGGATTCACGGTAGATGCATGGTCTGGACTGATTTGAGACGCATCGTTTGAGCCCAGGCCATTGCTCAACACACGGACCCGCGGGCCGCTTTGACCACGGATTACTGGTAAGCCGACACCCGGTCCAAACGATTGCACGTGAACACCCGGCTCCAGTTTCAGGGCTTCACCAATAGTGGGAGCGGCTTTTAACCGTAATTCTTCATCATGTAGGACGTCCACAGGTCTGGCAGAACTGGAGATGGTTTCTTCCATGGGGGTAGATACAATCAGCTCATCAAGATGGATTTCAAAATGCTTTTTTGGACTTTCCGATTCTCTTGGCTTTTCCCCTGCCAAAACTGGAGGCGAAAATAGGGCTAGGCCGACCCATACAAATAAGTTGATATAAATTCGCATAATTCATTCCGTTGAAAGTGTTCCGGCGGATACAAGAGCCCAGCATTGGTTCCCGGGCGAAGTACACCACAGGTAACGCCGAAAACATTAATAAAAATTAGGAAATAAAATTTGGTTTCAACTGAATGTTGGGGGACTTCGGCTTTTGCGGGAATTGATTGGGCGGGTAGGGGCGGTACCGGAAACAGGTATTTCCAAGGCAATGATTTGCGAAAATACAGAGGTGTCCGGTGCCTGAACTTCCAGGCTGACATTGGATTGGGACCAGTTACAGGGAGCACAATCGGATTCTGCGTGAAACGGATCCCAGTCGTGATTATGCAGAATCGGGGAAAAAAGCGTCATCAGGCCAAAGCAAACTGCCATGGCAAGCGCCCAGCCTATTTTAAATCGGGCCGGAAATGAAAATGGGCTGATGGTTTTCAAGAAAGACTCCGCTTCGTTCTAATCAGATGTTGATTTTTGCAATTGGTTTGCAAATCTGATTAAGAATTCCATAAGTTCGGAATCTTGTCAAGTTTTTTGGGGTTGGCAGTGAACAGGAGGAAGAAGGAGAGCGGGGTACCCCTTCCCTGATTAGAGGGAAGGGGCATTGGACTTAGCCCCTCGAAGGAGATCTACTGCTAAAGTCCCTGGCGGGGAAATCGGGGTGACGTACTAATCTTCCGAGAAAAACGATTGATCGTACATGGGTTCGTAGACAACATCTTTCTTCGGACGGCGCCCTTTGGGGTTGATTTGTATATTAGTTCTGACGGCATCATTGAATTCGTTCCAATAGCGCTCGCTCAGTTTCTCGCTTGGAATAATTTGCTTCATTTTTCCATTGGACTTGAAAATTTTCACCGGATAGAACATATCAACCTCCATCTCTGAGGTGGTCGGGATTGCTTTGGCGCCGACCGGGTGTTGGGTGACTCGGTTCAATTCCTACAATCTGTGTTGAACCGTTTCCCTCTGGGGACCTGCTTATCAAGCGTCCCCAATTCGAGGTTACGGGTATATAATAGGAGCCGAGTATTAATCCTTCGTTAAATCAGGATTAATAAATTTTAATGATTCCATGAGGATAGAGCGTGTCTAATCAGGTAACTCTTTTAAAGTTGGT
>JAJDAX010000124.1 GCA_029261615.1 Nitrospinaceae bacterium | reverse complement strand
GGCGCGTTCACGCTGATTTACTTTTTACTGGTCAGCGTGCGGGTCCGCATCGAAAAGATGAAAGATGAAATCGATCGCCTTAAAAAACAACGACTCTACTCTCATTAAAAAATACGCGGCAATATTCGCCCTGTGTTTTATGATCGCCATCCTCCTGTTCACCGAGCACTTCTTTGAAGATGCGGTGACACGCGACGGCATCGCAGACAACGTACACAAAGGCGAGGTAAAAGCTGAAGAAGGCTATATCGCGCCAGATTTTACCGTCAATGATATTGATGGCAAGCGCGTGCGCCTGTCGGATTTTCGCGGGCAGGTGGTGGTGATCAACCTGTGGGCAACCTGGTGCGCGCCATGCCGGGTGGAAATGCCGAGTATCGAAAACCTGTACCGCCGGTTTCGCTCGGAAGGGTTGACAGTGCTTGCTGTCAGTTTCGATAAAGGGCAGGATGAAGCCGTACGTGCATTTGCGAAAGAGAAAAACCTGTCGTTTCCGATACTGATCGATCACGACCGCGAAGTCGAAAGCAAATACCAGACACTGACCATTCCGTCGACCTTTGTGGTGGATAAGCGCGGGGTGATCGCGGCGCGGGTGGATGGAGCCAAAAACTGGGAAAGCGAAGAGACCTTTAAGGCAATTGAATATTTATTAGCTATGGGCCCTGGCCGGACGGGCGACTGAGTTATGTGCGCAGGGTCGAAAGGCGATTGACGAGTTTTCTTGAGGTTTTAGTTTTTCCGGTGTCATCCTGAGCATGTCGAAGAATAACCGGAGATCTTTTTTCAAAGACTCGTGTGGAATGTCATTCTGAGGTTTTGATGGAAGTTTGGTTTTTCCTCCCCTTTTAAGGGGAGGGTATGGGAGGAGTAATAAATACAACCTCCCCCGTACCCCCTCCTTTTTTAAGGAGGGGGAGCATCGATTATAAATTTTACATTGTAATGAAGCGTTTATGGAATGATCTCCTTTTATAAGGGGGATCATTGAATATCAGCTTAAAGCCAGGTCGAGAAACGGATGAATGTTAAGGTAGATGTGTTTCAGGCGAACCAGAGTTTTTATGACGCGTTCAACAAGCAGAACCTGGATGCGATGCACGGGTTGTGGCTGGAAGGTGACGATCCGATCTGTATTCATCCCGGCTGGCCGGTCATCAAGGGGCACGACAGGATCATCGACAGTTGGGGCGGCATCTTCGAGAACACCGACCATATGGAAATCAAATTGTCAGACACCGAGGTGATGGTGACAGACGAGATGGCGTGGGTCAGTTGTCAGGAAAATTTATTTTCGATACACGAGCAGGGCGTGCAGTCGTCGGCCGTGCACGCGACCAATATTTTTAAGAAAGAAAATGGCGACTGGAAGATGACCCTCCACCACGCCGCTGGACTACCACCTAAAGAAGAAGGGTGATGCTATTTATGGGAAAAATAGAATAATAATTTTGCTTTTAATTAATTTTTGGTTTGAGCGCCAAAAAAGTTGGCAGCAAATTCCCAAGCCTTATCTTTCTGGGTAGCAAAATGGTTGGCAATGAGTTGCCAATGATCATCTTCAGGCCATTTCCTTTTTAATATTTCCAGTTTTTCCAGTAAAGCCACTCGTTCATCTCCACGAACATGATACGTATGACTGGTTATGCTTTTTGCTAGAAGATCTCTTATCTGGGCAACCTCTGGTTCTGCCTCATGAAGTTCTTGAAGACGTTCAATCAGTTTCTTGTATTCATTAGAGCCTGAACCTATCGTAAGCTCATACAGAGAGCCTGCCAAGGCAATCCCACCCATTTGATGATCTGTATCCATTTCGTAGAGTTCTTCTACTTTTTTTAAAAGTTGATACTTTGATTCCGGCTCAGCATCAAAACTTGCGTTGTAATATCCTTTCGCGAGATATTCACAAATGATGAAATTTTCCGGGTCTGTATCGAATAGCTTTTGTAGTCTCGAGATAAAGTAAATTGCTGTTTCCATATCTGCGTTTACACTGGAATTGTAAAGGCTGGCAGCAAGGGTCTCTTTGATGGAGTAATTTTCAGGATCACCATCGTACAGGTTTTGAATTTTTTCAATAAGGATGATTGCTTCTTTCCCATTGGAGTCATTACAGGCATTGTATAAGCTGTTTGCATATGATTCCTTAACCTCATTGTTTTTCATATCGACCTGGTATAAATACCGGATTCTTTCAATAAGCGATAATTGAGTTGTTAAATCGCTCGAAAGCGTTGCATTTAAAAGTCCAAGAGCTAAGCGTTCTCTTAAGTTGGTATTTTCAGAATCGGTATTGTATAGTTCTTGGATTTTTTCGATTAATAAAATAGAGGTTTCTTTGTCAGTTTCAACGATTACGTTTGCAAGAGCGCTAGCAAAGAATTCTCTGATCAAACTGTTTTCATGATCGTTATCGTAAAGGGTTTGGATTTCATCAATAACGGATAAAGCTTGGTTTTGATCGGCTTCAATAGTAATTTCGGATAATCCCATTGCAAATGCTTCTCGGACCAAAATATTTTTCATATCTTTTTCGTAAAGTTTTTCTATCTTTTTAGCAACTGCAACTGTTGTTTCAACATCAGTTTTAATTGTTGAATTGGCTAGTCCTAACGCGAGTTGCCCGCGTATAAATAAGTTTTCCTGGTCCAAATCATAAAGGTTTTGGATTTTAATAATAAGTTTGTTTGTAGTTTCTGTATCCTCCGGTACCAAGGCGGTGCGGAGTCCGAGAGCCAAATGTTCCCTGATAAGAGTATTTTCTTGATCAAGGTCGTATAGTTCCTGGATTCTTTCTAATAAAAAGGGTATTTCCTCTGTGTCTACTTCC
>JAJDAX010000123.1 GCA_029261615.1 Nitrospinaceae bacterium | reverse complement strand
GGGAAACGTACCCGGTTGAAGTGCGCCCTTCTGAAAACGCTCATTTCGAAAAGTATGCTCCCGAATTTTTAATTGATTGGGGGCCTATGGTTTACGCTTTACTCAACGACTGCACCCAAAATACTTGTCATTCTGCGATAGCTCGGAAAATTCATAACACATTAGCTGAAGTAGTGGTGCTTGTTGCCAAAAAACTGGGGGAACAACGGATCTTGCTATCGGGGGGTTGTTTCCAAAATAAAATATTAACTGAGACTGTCACTCATAAGTTACAGGGGCAATTTTTTGATCCTTACTGGCATCGGCAAGTCCCTCCTAACGACGGCGGACTGGCTCTGGGCCAGCTTGTAGCGGCTTGTCGCAACGATAAAGGAATGATCTGATGTGCCTGGCTATTCCGGGGAAAATCCTTAACATTTCACAGCCAGATACGATCATGCCCATGGGCCAGGTCAGCTTTGGCGGCGCTGTCCGCGAGGTTAATCTGGCGTACGTTCCGGACGCCCGCCAGGGAGACTATGTAATCGTACATGTCGGTTTTGCTATCAGTATTCTCAATGAACAAGAGGCATCACGAATTCTAGACACTCTGGATGAACTAGGTCTTGAATAAAGAAAGATTCCAATTATGAAATTTATTGATGAATATCGCGAAAGCGACTCAGTACAAAAACTGGCAAAGAGCATTGACCAGATCGTCACTCAACAGTGGACCCTTATGGAAGTCTGCGGTGGCCAAACCCATTCTATTGCCAAGTACGATTTGCAAAGCCTGTTGCCGCCGGAGGTCAATTTACTTCATGGGCCAGGTTGTCCCGTGTGCGTAACACCAATACATATTATGGACCACGCAATTGAAATGGCATCAAACCCTGACATCATTTTTTGCACTTTTGGAGATATGTTGCGAGTCCCTGGAACGGAAACAGATTTAGCTCGGGTCAGGGCCGATGGAGGAGATGTTCGGATTGTGCTGTCTCCAATGGACGCTTTGCAATTAGCAGTCAATCATCCAGATAAAGAAGTTGTGTTTTTTGCTATCGGGTTTGAAACTACGGCCCCGGCCAATGCTATGGCAATCTTTCAAGCTAAACATAAAGATATTCAAAACATCTCATTTCTGGTTTCGCAGGTGATTGTCCCACCAGCGATGATCAGCATTTTGGAGTCACCGCACTCTAAAGTGCAAGGCTTTCTGGCGGCTGGACATGTTTGCACGATCATGGGTTACGAAGAATATGAGCCTATTGCCCATGACTACCAGGTGCCCATCGTTGTCACCGGATTCGAGCCTTTGGATATTTTAATGGGAATTCATATGTGCGTACGCCAGTTGGAAGAGGGACGGTTTGAAGTAGAGAACCAGTACGCACGTTCTGTAAAAAAGGAAGGCAATTTGGCCGCCCGGAAAATATTGGACGATGTATTCGAGATTGTATCTCGAAACTGGAGGGGAATTGGAGAGATACCGGTCAGTGGACTGGGACTCAAGAGACCTTTTCTAGAGTACGATGCCACCCATCGTTTTCCTGCAAAAGTTTCTTACTCAGAAAAGGACTCTCCCTGTATCAGTGGCTTAGTTTTACAGGGTATAAAAAAACCATTTGAATGTGATGCCTTTGGTACCCAATGCACCCCAGAAACTGCGTTAGGCGCAACCATGGTGTCTTCTGAAGGTGCTTGTGCCGCTTATTACCGTTATCGTGGATAACAAATATGATTACTGAACCACCAGAAGAAAAACCGTATCCAGGAGAAACGTGCCCTGCACCATTCTTTTCTCACGAAAAGGTTTTGTTGGCACATGGAGGAGGTGGAAAACTAACGCATCAGTTGATTGATGCTGTATTTCAACCAGCCTTTAAGAACACCCAACTGGAAACACAACATGACGGCGCGGTCATCGATTTCCCCGCGACCAAATTGGTAATGACGACAGACTCCTATGTAGTCAACCCTCTGGTCTTTCCCGGAGGAGATATTGGGTCATTAGCAGTTAATGGAACCATAAACGACCTTGCTATGTGTGGCGCCCGTCCACGATATTTAACGGTAGGATTTATTTTGGAAGAAGGTCTACCAATTGCCACTCTGCAGACGGTGGTCCATTCAATGAAACTTGCCGCTCAAAAGAACGGAGTTTGCATCGTAACAGGAGACACCAAAGTCGTTGCCAAAGGAAACGGAGACGGTATTTATATAAATACCGCAGGTGTTGGCGAAGCACATCCGGTTCTGCGTGTGCATCCAGATCGTATTCGTCCGGGAGATTCAATACTTTTGAGTAGTGATTTGGCGCGGCACGGAATTGCTGTCTTGTCCGCCCGAGAAGGCCTTGAGTTTCAAACTCCGATTCTTAGTGATTGCGCTTCCGTCTTTCCCACCGTTCAAAACTTATTAGATTCTGGCATTCAGGTTCATTGTCTTCGGGATTTGACGAGAGGTGGGCTGGCCACGGCATTGATTGAGATTGCGAACACCTCAAACCTGACCTTCAAAATTGAAGAATCTGCAGTAGTAATACAAGAACCGGTAAGAGGAGCTTGTGAGCTTTTAGGCTTTGATCCGTTCTACATTGCCAATGAAGGATGTTTTGTTGCTTTTGTTTCACCGGATGATGCGCAACGGACTCTTGAGATCATGCAACAATACCAGGGGGAAGGGAAAGCCTCAATAATTGGGACCGTTGAACAGACTAATGAAAATGGAGTCATATTAAAAACAACCGTCGGATCGTCAAGAGCCTTGGATATGCTAAGTGGAGATCAACTTCCAAGAATATGCTGAATTTTTCATGCCCTAAAATCCTTCCAGATTTCAAAAACATCCTTATCTATAAGTGATAACATATTTAGAGGACCTTCGAATTTAGTTTTCGGCTTCGTCCAGTCCAAATTTTAAAGTCCGCCAATTGAGAGACAACCGTGCTGGATATTCTTGAGGTCCCTGCTATTTACATTTGATTTTCACACACTGTTCTCAGGTAATACATATGAAAGCATTAGTCCTGAATATCACGCGCGATGAGTGGGAAAACTCCAAAGGAATGACTCTGGAGAGCGTTGAATCCCCTACCCTTGATGAGGCCATCACTCCAGAAGATGCCGGCAGGGTCCTCATCAAACCTCTCTATACAGGTTTTTGCGGATCAGACAAAAGTTTGTGGTTTCGAAAGGCTTTTAAAGACACCCTTTTCGATTCTCTGGAAGCCAGCAACCAAACGCTCCGAATATGCGGCCACGAACTTTTAGGGGAAATTGTAGGAGCGGGGTCCCATGCTTTCCGCCACTATGGATACCGGTCTGGAGATATTGTCTCGACGGAATCCCATATTTTTTGTGGCAAATGCCACCAATGCAAAATTGGGGATGCTCATGTTTGTTCTGATCATAAAATTATTGGTATTTCCACGGATGGTTGTTTCGCCGAGCTTGTGAAATTGCCCGCCAGAGAACTGTGGAAAACGGACCTGAATTTGATTCGACCGGAGGTCGCGGCCATTCAGGAACCTCTTGGAAATGCCGTTCATGCCTGTAGTCGCGTGGACTTGCGTGGAAAGACACTGGCCATCTTTGGCTGTGGGACGATAGGTTTATTTTCAATATTAGTGGCTCGGGCGATGGGGGCCGCAGTTATTATTGGAATTGACCCTAATCCTGAGAACTTGAAAATGGCAGAAGCTCTGGGAGTGGACTTACCAATTCTTGCCAGTAGATCAACTGACAACCCAAATTCATATAGTCCTGATTTTGAGATCGTACAGGCTATTCGCAAGCATTGTTATAATGAAGGTGTAGATGCTGCTTTGGAAATGGCTGGAAATAACAAGGCTCTCAACACCGCTATTTCCAGTACACGAGCCGGTGGCGACATCATTTTATTCGGATTGTCTGCTGGTGATTACACCCTGTCAAATTTCCAGGAAATTGTTATGCACGGAAAGTCCTTGCACAGCGTTATTGGGCGTAAAGTATTCCAAACCTGGTACACACTCAGCAATCTTCTCAAATCAAAAGCCCATAACCTTCAGGAACAAATATTTAATGTCATTTTAAAAAAGGGAGAAGGCACTGTAATTCCTTTTCATTCTTTTGAGCGCAATGCTTTTGAAAATTCAATCAAAGAACATCCTAAAGTAATTTTTAAATATTAATTTTTGCATTTTATTTTTTTATCAAATAATTGTTTAATCGTAAACAGAGCCTATCGGAATAAAGCGCGAGTTGGAGGTTGAATGCAGGCGAGTGACTGGAATAAGAATTATCGAGTATAAAGAGTCGCCCTTAAAGTTGAATGGAGGAAAATATGCAACCCGACCCCTGTGATATTTTCAAAAAGGAACTTGAGGACATTCAATCAGCAGGTCTCTTTAAGGAAGAGCGTGTTCTTCTATCGCCACAGAAGGCCCATATAAATATATCTGACGGGGAAGTTCTCAATTTTTGCGCAAACAATTATTTGGGACTGTCCAATCACCCCGCTTTGATTCAGGCCGGAAAAGAAGCTTTGGATCAATATGGTTTCGGGATGGCTTCGGTGAGATTTATTTGTGGCACAAGTGACGTCCATAAAAAACTGGAAACCCGCGTATCCCGCTTCCTGGGTATGGAAGATGCGGTTCTATATTCTTCCTGCTTTGACGCCAATACAGGATTATTTGAAACTCTGTTTAACGAAAATGATGCCATTATCAGTGACCGATTGAATCATGCCAGCATTATTGATGGAACCCGGCTGTGCAGAGCAACACGATTTCGCTACAAACATAGCGACATGAACCACCTTGAAACCCAATTGAAGCGAGCCTCTAAATACAGACTCCGGATAATCGCCACTGACGGGGTGTTCAGCATGGATGGGGACATTGCCCGGTTAAAGGAAATATGTGACCTGGCAAATCAGTATAACTCGATGGTGATGGTCGATGACTCTCATGCTACCGGATTTTTTGGTCCAACGGGCAGAGGAAGTATTGAACATCAGGATGTAATGGGGCGGGTTGATTTGGTGACATCTACTTTTGGCAAAGCGCTGGGAGGGTCATCTGGAGGTTTTACTGCCGGACGTAAAGAGATGGTTAATCTTTTACGCCAACGATCACGTCCTTATTTATTTTCTAATTCCTTATCTCCGGTTGTGGCCGGGGTCACGCTTCGAGCGATTGATTTAATTGAAGATTCTCCCGAACTAATTCAAAAACTTCAATCCAATACGATTCTCTTTAGAAAGAGATTTAAAGAAATCGGGCTTAATATAAAGTCAGGGGTTCATCCGATCATTCCTGTCATGCTGGGAGAAGCCAAATTGGCTCATAATATAGCGGACCGATTGTTGGAAAGAGGAGTCTATGCCGTGGGATTTAGTTTCCCGGTGGTGCCTAAAGGGGAAGCTCGCATTCGTTTTCAGGTTTCGGCGGCTCATGAAGAAAAGGACATCGAGTATTTAGTGAACGCTGTAAAGTCGATTTACGAGGAATTAGTTTAATTATTAATTCGGGTGGAAATAGTTGGAGTAATAATCTTTAAAAATAACCGTCTCAATTTCAATTCATTTCTCTGACAGCACGAACCCCGCCATTGTTGCATTGATCAAAATGCCGAAGATTATTGTGTCCCCTAACAAAATATAGCGTTTGAGCACAATGTTTCGTCAATTCTGTCTTTCCACATTCATTACTCCAATACCAGTAAGCCGCCCCGTCAGAAAACTTTGTATCCAAGGCTAACGGATATTCAGGATTGTGATCCCAGGCCATTACATTTTCCTGGCTACTGTCATAAATAGTGAGGAGCTCTCTCATTGAAGGCATTCTCCAGTCCGAATAACCTCCTGTCGTTAAATCCTTCACATACTGAAGCGCTTCCGGCCAAGTGAGGCACTTTTGAAGGTCTGCGTAGCTGTCTTTTTGAGTCCATAGTAATCCTGATTTTCGATCAAGAATGGTCCCATCATTTCTATCGATAAGCTTTAAAGATGAATGAGGTGTTTCAATATTTGGCTCAGTGTAGGGGGGAGCTTGATAAGAGGGAGGAGGAGTGAACTCCATAAGAGCGTCTCCCCAGGCTATGCCCTCTAGCATGACAAGAAAAATAGTAGCGACTAATAAAGTCCGTTTGGAATTTTCACAAGGTTTCAAATCATCTTCCATAGATCCTCACCCGTATGGGTTGACAATAAACTGATATACATCTGGATCACTGGATCCACGAATTGTTTTTTAGCCTTTAGTCGTTTCTGTAACAATATTTTATTATTTTTACGCTTTGGTTTTGAAAGTAAAGTTAAATGGAGCAAGTTTTTTCTTAACTGCATTGATATACAGCCGTCCCAGAATAAGAGCCGTAGAAGATAAGCCATTTTATTATAAGGAATTTTAAAACTGTTTAAAATAAATAATTGGAATGGTAAATGCGCCAAATCATTTTCGCAGATGTAATCCATTAGGTGGATAAGTGGCATTATTCATTACTTTTTTCAGGTGATGTGCTGGCTGCAGAACATCAAGAGGAAAGAAAGGATAAGTAAGGAATTCTAACTGCATTCAAAATTGCCCTCTTTTCTTATGACGACGTACAACTGGAAGTATTAACTAATCCGCTTTCTTGGCTTGGACGACTTTATATCTTCAAGCAGGTCCTTTTTCATCCTGAATGTTAATGCGTGCTTTTGAT
>JAJDAX010000122.1 GCA_029261615.1 Nitrospinaceae bacterium | reverse complement strand
TTTGGTGGTAATCCCATTTTGGAGGACATCATATTTAAGCACTTCTCAACTTGCTGAGTAAGTCACTTTCATCATTCAAGTTTATTTTACTCACTCGAACGGTCTTCTTTTTCTCTGTCGGCTTTCATGCGGGTGTAAAGCCTCATTAAATGTTTTTCGTAGTCCCCCTTTCTCAAGCCGGTGTGGTCGCGTTCAAAGGGTCGGCCCAACAGAAGCCCAATGGTTTCGGCGAACTCAGACCATTTGGGTTCCTCAGCAATTGGATTTTTACTATAGAATTCCATGACAGCGATGATTTTTGGGCCAATAAAAACCGGGAATGCAAACCCTGATTGAAGCCCATTTTTCTGAGCGAATTCCATACGTGGGAAATTGGAATCTTTTTCCAAATCCTGGATCGTCGAACATTTTTGCTGAGCCAGCACTCTTCCAGGTAGGCCCACTCCCGGGCGAAAATCTGTGGCTTCAGTTTTTTCCTTAAATTCCTTGAGACCTTCCCAATCTTCAAGATACCAAAGCTTGCTGGATCTGAGCAGCTCCTCATCTCCTTTTCTGATGTATACATGAGCAACAGGCCAGTTTTTAAATATGCTAATTTTGTTCATAGCTTGCTTCAGTACTTCTTCAACTGGATCGGAAGAGTTGGCTATGACTCCAATTTCTTTTAGTAAAGTGGAATACGTTGATTCTTTTTTTAAAAGGTTGAAGGTTTCTCTTATTTTTTCTGATTCCTCCTGTTCCTTTAAATACTCTACCTGCGCCAATGAAAAGGCAGCAACCACCCAGATAATAAATATGGCAAGCAGTCGATTGGTCCATACAATCCACAAGGCGGAACCATGCTCTGAAATATAAAGCCCTTCCAGAGTCAGGACGGTTCCAACAGTGGCGCCGATGGTAATGAGTCGACTGTCTTTGCCCATGAGGCCAATCAGGGCCAAAATGGCATAGGCTTCACCTACCGACACACCCTGCGGCAATTGACTATCAATGAATTGGATAGTCAGGGCGCAGGCAATCATGGTGAATACACAGCCGGTGGAAGTCTTAAAGGAAAATATTTCTAATAAGGCTTTATTCATAAGAGTGAACCTGTGAGGTTGGAGATGGTATCCAAGGTGATAGACCCCAATAATTATGGTACCCTGATATCGGTATTTTTTAAGCTATCTTTAAATATTAAGGGAATCAAAAGGCAAGCAGTCCTTCTTTCATGAAAGCGATAGCCAAGCAAAGTCATTTCAGGGTTTAAGAGCCCCATTATATAGATAAACCCGGTTGTCAACAATACGATTAGAATACTTCCTTAGAAAAAACAGCCTCTACTATTCCTGCCTGCAGTGCCCTGAATACTAAATTAAAATAGGGGGGTGGTGGGCTCAAAGTTATTATTAAACCAGTAGTTGTCCCACTTGTTGCATTTCTGGTTTTCAGGACCCGTGAAATCCTCAAAGATAGATTTTTCCCTCAATTTAGTCACTAGGTATAATAAGGAAGGCGGCTGTATTTAATCGAATTTTAATAAAAGGAAAGTTATACTTTTTAGGATGTTTTAATCAGGGCAGTTCGAGGACCGGTTGGTTTTAACGCCTAGTATGAAGGTAACAATTCTAATGCATAAGCCTGAAGTTGCTACAGAAATACCCAAAGGGGATCTTGAGGGTTTCAGTACCCATTTTATAGATGACTTCCTTTCGGGATTTTTAGTCTTTCTTATTGCGTTACCCCTGTGTCTGGGAATTGCCCTCGCTTCGGGATATCCTGCCATTGCAGGGATCTTTACTGCCATGGTTGGCGGTGTCGTTTCCACCTTCCTCAGTAATTCAGAATTGACCATCAAAGGGCCTGCCGCGGGTTTGATTGTCATTGCCCTGGGTTGCGTCACTGAATTCGGGTTTACCGGAGGTGTGGATCCTGAAGCAGACTTTCAGGCATACCGTATGGCGCTGGGTGTTGGGGTGGCGGCGGGCGTCATCCAGATATTATTCGGGGTCTTTCGAACAGGAATTCTCGGCGAGTTTTTTCCAAGCGCGGCCATACACGGATTGCTGGCTTCCATCGGGATCATTATTATTGCCAAACAATTTCCTGTGCTCATGGGCCTGCATCCCGAGGGAAAGCCTTTGGAGTCGCTTTTAAGTATCCCCTCCTATATCGCAAACATGAATCCCAAAATAGGTGTGATTGGTATTTTCAGTCTTTTGTTTATCGTCGGATTGAACTGGTTAAAAAACAAGAAGCCGAAATTAAAATCCCTTCCCGTGCCCATGTTGATGTTGTCCATTTGCGTCCCTCTGGGAGAGTATCTGGGAATCGGCAAAGAAGGCACTTACACTTACCAAAATCAAACCTTCGATTTGGGAGTTAAATTCCTGGTCAATGTTCCGGAGAATTTATTCAATGCGATCACCCTTCCGGATTTTTCAGGAATTGCTACAGACACGGGAATACGATACATCATTCTCTTTGCTCTTATAGGAAGTCTGGAAAGTTTGCTGAGCGCGAAGGCGATTGATGAGATTGATCCCTGGCGGCGGAAAACGGATATGGACAAGGATATGATGGCCGTGGGCATTGGCAATACCTTGTCGGCGTTCATTGGCGGACTCCCAATGATTTCAGAAATCGTTCGAAGTAAAGCAAACATCGATAATGGCGCAAAGACCCGG
>JAJDAX010000121.1 GCA_029261615.1 Nitrospinaceae bacterium | reverse complement strand
CACCACAATGACCAGCAGGCAAACCAGATTGGAGCGCAGGGATTGGGTGACGTTATTCATTTTTAGAAAATGGAATCAGGTGTGATCTCTTTACTGGGCCTTATTCTTATTATTCTTCAGCAGGCGCTCGGCGGCTATCAGGTACTGCTTGGCGGAATCATTGTCTGGTTCCAGTTTTAGCCAGAGGTCGAGATAATGAATTGCCTGTTCGTAATTATGAAACAACATATTGGAACTGACCAGATTGCTCAGAATGATTGTTGATTCAGGTTCCAGTCTATGGGCTATCTGGAATTCATTATCAGCAAAATAAAAGTGTTGCTGCCCCCAAAATACAGTCCCCATGTTCAGGTGGACCATCGGGTTATCTGGTTTGAGTTTCAGGCTGCGTCGATAAGCCATCAGCGCTTCATCATTTTTTTTCAGTATTTGATAAACCTGCCCTAGCGTAAACTGGTAATCCGCATTGTCAGGAGCGCGTTTAGCGGCCCTTTCCAACAGGGGCAGCGCCTGTTCAGGCTGCTCCAGGTTTTTAAGGGCGAGGCCCGCGTTGAATAACACGACTGGATCGCTTGAACCCTGTTTGATCAATCCCGTAAATTCATCGACCGCTTTTTGCAGTTGTCCCTGTCTGGCATACAGGACCCCCAAATTGGTGCGAGCTTTTGAATGATTGGGGTTCAGCTTCAACGTGGTGTGCAGAGCCCGTTCTGCATCGTCATATCTTTTTTGGCCCAGGTAGGTGGTGGCAAGATTGTTGTGGACCAGTGCCTTGTTGGGACTTTTAAGTGCTGTGTCTTCCCAGATAGTCACATCCGTTTTAAAATCCTGAGCTCTGTTTTGTGTCAGGAAAAAGCAGAGGGTCAATACAATGCCGAAGGCAATATCACGCAACAGTTCCTTGCGAACGGCCAGATGCATCAAGCCCGCGAGCACCAGGCACATTCCCATGCCGGGAAGATAAAAGCGATGTTCGACTACGATCTGTTTTAGTGGAATTAAACTGGAAGTGGGCAATAGTGTGATCATGCTCCATGCCGCACCAAACCATAGCAGTCGCGGAGTTTTCTTATAGATAAAGAATCCAACCGCCAGAATAAATGCCAGCGCCAACCAGACACCCAAGTCGCCCATCCCCGATACCAGCCGGACATCGGGTTCGAAGTTCTGGTTGATCGGCAGAAAAAACTTGAGCAGATAAAACGAGACAAACGCTTTGATTTGAGTCAGAGCGTAGAGGGTGCGGCTCATGGTAGCGGAGGTGATATCCCCTGGAATGCTTGTCATGGTTCCGAGCTGGGTGGTGCGCCAGAACAGGTACAGCAGTGCGGGCGAAAGAATCATGAGGGCTTCGGTGCCGTGATCCTTTAAAAAGCGCCCGGATCTACTGAGGGCTATAAACACCACGGCGATGATGGGCAGGGTCACAACGATTGCCTTGGAACCACAACCCAGATAAAAAAACAGGCCGAATCCAGCAAGTAGTTCAAGTCCCCCAATGCCGGTGTCTGAAGTCCGTTTATAAAAACGCACGAGACAGATCAACCCCAGTAAGAAAAATAAGGAAGCCAGCAGAGATGACCGGCTTGATATGTAAGCGACCGGTTCAACCGCAAGAGGATGCAGCAGGTGAATCGCCGCGGCCCACAGAGGCACCCGATGCCATTCCTTGCGTTTCTCTTGCGGAACAAGTATCAGCAGTTCAAACACCAGACAGTAAAAAACCAACCCGACCCCCAGGTGCAGTGCAATATTGACCAGATGATAGCCAAAAACATCGAGTCCGCCGAGTTCCCGGTTGAGAGCGAAAGTATATTGCAGTACCGGGCGGTTGAGCAGATTATCCGGGTGAAATGCCTGTGGGTACAGGTCCAGGCTTTTGGTCGCTTCGTTATTGACCACCGCATGGTCGTCGTCATACAGCATCGGGGTCGACAACGTGCCGGAAAAAGCCAGCACGGTAAGTACGATCAATACCACCAGTCGTAGAATGTGATGCTTCGTGTTAATCAGTGTCATAGAGAAAATGAAAGGGGGAAAGATGAGCTGTTACCAAAAACGGATTGAATCCTGCCCCAGAGTAGCGGGTTATTCAGTAGAGTTTAAAGTTGCCTGATAAAAATTTCAGCAAGCTCTTTAGAGGCGCCTTTTTGTCCTTCTATCAGAATACGGGCCTGTTCACCCAGCACACCGCGACGGGTGTCGTCCTCAAGCAGATTGCTGATTTCGCGAACGAGGTCATTTGCATCACTCACCTCAATTGAGGCTCCGGATGGATTTAACAAACGGGCCTGTGCTTTTACGTTTTCAATAAAAGGGCCGTGCAACACCGGCACTCCCTGAATAGCGGCTTCAGCGAGACTGTGTCCACCGCCGGGATCGATGAGACTACGTCCGATAAACGCCACATCGGCAGCCGAGTAAAGACAGGCCAGTTCGCCCATGGTGTCGAGCAGAATCACCGGTGCAACCGGTTCGCGCAGTCGCGATTTTCTCATGTAAGCGATTGCTCGCGTGTTGAGGAGCGATTCTACCTCCGCCAGTCGTTCCAGTCGACGCGGTGCAAGTATTAACGTCAGGTTCGGAAATTTTTCGCGAAGTTGCTGAAACGCGTCGAGAATAATTTCTTCTTCGCCAGCGTGGGTACTGCCTGCTATCAGGAGTTTGCCATGCGGTGACAACTTAAGCGATTCCCGCAAGGCGCGTCTGTCTTCTTCGTCCGCTGTGTGTAGTTGATCGTATTTTGTATCTGCCTGTAAAGCAATTGCATCCTCACTCGCACCCAGATCGTAGGCACGGGCGACACCTTCCGGTGTCTGCATGTAAAGCTGACTGAATCCGCTAAAGACTTCGCGAATGAAACTGGAGACTTTTAGGTAGTTGTTAAAAGAGCGCTCCGAGATTCTCCCATTCAGCAAAATCGCAGGCACACCTTTTTCGCGGAGCTTGAAAATGAGTCCGGGCCAGAATCCGGTGTCGACCAGAATAAAAAGATCAGGGCGAATGCGTTGCACAGCAAGGGAAACGAATGGCCAGGCATCCATGGGATGAAAGGCAATGGTGTCTACAAAGCTGAGCTTTTCTGATGCCGTTTTATAGCCGGCTTCGGTGGTCACCGTGACGACAATATAAACTTCGGGTTTACGCGAATGAATTTCATTAAGCAGAGGGACTGCGGCGTTGACTTCGCCCACCGACAGGGCGTGCAGCCAGAGGGTTGGCCGGTGTGGCCTCGGGCTACGCGGAAACATTCCAAAATGGTGCCACAGCCCGTGGCGCTTTCTACCGGTGAGAGTCGAAAGAACAATCAATCCGGGCAGGATCAGCAGGCCAACGCAGGTGCTCAGAATGTAATAAAGTGTGATCATAAACCCGGTGCAAACTTTAATGATTGGCGAATGATTTCAATGTTTCGGTCAACGGCACCACGTTCTGCGATGACGGCGGCTGCGGCTTGTCGTCCCAGTTGTTCGCCTTCTTCCGGGTTGTCCAGCAAGAATTTCAGCATGGGGTATAGATCGTCCTGACTTTTCAGGACCAGTCCTCCACCGGATTCCTCAAGCAGCCGTGCCTCTTCTTCGAAATTCTGCATGTGCGATCCGTAAAGAACCGGGATACCGCGAAGTGCCGGCTCCAGAATGTTCTGCCCTCCAAATTCAGGACTGAAACCGCCGCCTACGAATGCGGCACGGCCCATGGAGTAATAATCGTTCAAAACTCCCAATTGATCCACTAAAATTATGAAGGGTGAGAAATTCCGCTTTTCTTTTATCTGGCTGTGGCGCACACATTCGAGGTCGCGCGCCCTAATCATCGCTTCCACTTCATCTATCCGGTTCATGTGGCGCGGCGCGATCACGTAACGGACTTCCGGGTAGTCTGGCTTAAGACGGGAAATTGCGTTCAGTGCCGCTTCTTCATCACCGGGGCGTGTCGAGCCGAATACAATCAGGCCGGGATTCGGTCGGTCGCCGTTGGTGTGTGGAGGGACAGCGGCATCGTATTTCATATTACCGGTCACCCCGATACGACAGTCGGCCAGCCCCAGTTTTTTTACACGGCGAGCATCAGCCTCCGTGCGCATCGCGAAAAAATGCACCCCTTCTGCGATCCAGGAGAACAGTGGGTTGAGTTTCTGGTAGCGGATCATCGACCCCTCGGACATACGTCCGTTGAGTAGCACCATCGGGATTCCCTGTTTGTGGCAGGTGCGTAACAGTCCAGGCCAGAGTTCCGCCTCGATCAGGACCAGCGCCGCTGGTTGAATGCGTTCCATTAAAGGATTGAGAAACAGCGGTGAGTCGGGGGGCATCATGAAAGAAGGGCAAACATCAGCCTGCCGCGCCACCGCGAGACCGGTCGGGGTGAAGGTCGACAGCAGGACCGGGCGTTCCGGCAGGGCATGTTTTAATTGGTCGATCAGTGTGAGCGCAAGTTTAACCTCTCCCACTGAAGCCGCATGAACCCAGACCGGGTCCTCGGGTGGCTGGAAACTGCGCCACCCGC
>JAJDAX010000120.1 GCA_029261615.1 Nitrospinaceae bacterium | reverse complement strand
ATGGCCTGATTTTGAACCGAGGCAGGGAACAACCACTCTTGCCCTTGGTTGGCTATCTCCGGGGCTCACTTTAAAAATTAAGCTCCCTCCGCATATCAAAGTCCAAATTGATCAATCCAAAATTTTTTACTGCAAATTTTTGATCAGGTTTTGGATTGTCTTGTCATTGGGAGATAGCCTGAGTGCATTTTGATAGCTCTTGAGTGCTTTTTCTTTTTCTCCAAGAACGGTGTACGATTTTGCCAGTTTCATCCAGCCTTCCATATCATCAGGGTTTTTCTCCATCTTGTCTGCCAGACGTTGCACCATGCTTCGGATAAAGACACTCTGTTCATCAGATGGCATATTGTTGGATGGCTTTACATCCTTTATGGAGAGGGCGGAAGGAAGGTTGGGTTTCATGCTTTGAAGCGTGGGAGCCGGAGGTGTGGCCGGAAGAATAGACGGAGGTTCGATCCCCAACTTTTCGGCGGCTAGATCAAGTTTTGATTGAAGGTTTTTTAAATAGGGAGCTTTTGGAGGTGCTTCCTTGGCCAGCTTGAGCCAGGTATTGTATGCCTCCTTGACCTTGCCTTCATGAAATTCAACCAGAGCCAGGTTTAGTTTGGCAACCGGTTGGTCGGGGCTTAATTTAATGACATCAAGAAATACATTTTTGGACTTTTCGTCAATCACTCCCTTTGAAACGGTAACGAGCGCTTCTCCATAGGTAGCCATTAAATCAGGATCTTCAGGTTTAAGCGCAACCGCTTTTTCAAGAGCCTCAACGGCTTTTACATGTTTCCCGATTAAAGAATAAGAACGGCCCAGTAAAGTCCAGCCTCCCGCATCGTCCGGGTTTTCCTTAAGTTTCTCGGCAAGGCCCTCGGCCAGTTTATCCATAGGCGTGGATATTTTCGGGTCGCCTTTACCCTTTTGCGAGGTCTTTTTTATAGGTGTGAATGAGACGACTTTCTCTGGCGTTGAGTGTTCCTTCTTTGCGTTTTCGGGCACTTCAGTTTTTTGGGGAGGAAGAATGTATATTATGGAGCCAAATAAAATTGCAAGAACAAAAGTCAGGGTAAAGGCACCTTTCCCAGTCTTCACACTTTTAAATAGGGAGCTTATTCTTGAAGAATTTTCTTGAGACATAATAGTTCCTTTTTTAGCGTAAGCAGGGAAAGGTATAGTGCTTTCTTAACTTAAATAACAGAAAACTTCCGAAGCAATTTTAAAATCTTTTGAATAAGTCTAAGAAGTTATCTCAATTAAGCAGAACATTGCATTGCTCTTCATGGTTTGAAAATTTAACGAGTTAGACAATGGAAGATGTCTGAATTCAAACCTGACGTTAGCTTACCGGACACGAGGTGTCTGAGGCAACCGTACTTGTTGAAAAATAATATTCGAAAAAATTTCACAACTTATAGGAAATATCACCGGAAATGATAAGGTTTCATTTTGATAATGATAATAACTTCCTCGATCAATAAAATTTATTCTACTCTCCATCTTGAAATCTTTTTTCCACACAGATTATCTGGAAAAAAGGACTTGCCTAAGAAGGCTTAATTCATGATTTTGGGCTGTTAGATATGTTTACTAGAATCAGGGCAGTATTTTATTACTACAAGCTGGGGTGGTTGTCCCTACGCTGTCCGGTGTTTTGCTCGACGGAAAAATCATACAAACGACTCTGTTAACTGATTCAAATTAAATGTTTTACTGTCTATAGGGAATATTGATTCATTTCGAGTTCCCGTTCCTCAATTGAATTTGCATTATTGCATATTCAAATGATCAAGGTTTTTACTTCAAGGCCGAATTGACTTTCGCTTTTGCGTTAAAAATAAAATTTAATTTCTTGTTTCTGGGATTAATAAATTTTTGAAAGAGTGAAAACTCTTAAAAAGAAAACAGGAGATTCCTTGAATTGATACCTTGATTCCCCTTCGCGCTAAACACCAATTAAATTAATTTGGACAGCAGTAGTTCGGGCGGATCAATAATTATTCGGAATGATCTTCTTTTTGGAAGTGGAAAAACTTTCCAGCAAGAAGAGCAATTCTGACGCATAAGGTTTGTCTTATGCTTCCAAAATTCCCGGTGGTTCCAGGGATAATTGCCAGTTTAATAAGATTGAATGAGTAATAGGTCTTAAATGGATTTAATGATTTCTCCGGGTTCAATAATTTACTTCCTTTTTGCAGCAGGCGTAATGGGGTTGTATTTAAGACGAACCAGAAAAACTGAAAGCCAGAGCAAAAAGATTCGTATTCAGGAAATAGAATCTGGATTGACGGAACCATCGTCGCTTCATCCTGTGATCGACCCCTCCCTTTGTATTGGTTGTGCTGCATGCGTAGAAGCTTGTCCGGAAAACAATGTTCTTGGAATAGTTCATGGAAAGGCGGAGTTGATTGGCCCAACCCATTGTATAGGGCACGGTGCATGTAAAGTTTCCTGTCCAATGGATGCCATTGCGCTTGTTTTCGGGACCGAGAAAAGGGGAGTAGATATTCCATTTCTCAATCCCAACTTCGAGACCAACGTGCCGGGGGTTTTTATCGCCGGTGAATTGGGTGGGATGGGCCTCATAAGAAATGCGGTCAACCAGGGAGTGCAGGCCGTAGATTCTATTAAGAAAATGAAAGGAAAGAGTGGCGGGGATGTGTTGGATTTATTGATTGTGGGAGCGGGACCCGCAGGATTCTCTGCTTCCCTGGCAGCAATGGAACAAAAACTAAAATATGTCACGGTAGAGCAAGAGACCCTTGGGGGAACTGTTTCCCATTATCCCCGGGGAAAAGTGGTCATGACTTCGCCAGTAAAGCTCCCATTGGTTGGTAAAACAAAATTCAAAGAAACCACAAAAGAGGCCTTGCTTGAATTCTGGCAAGGAGTGGAGGAGGAGACCGGAGTCAAAATTAATTATTGCGAACGGGTTGAAGGCGTTATTCGGAAAAATGATGTTTTTGAAATAAAAACAAATCGAAGTGCATACAAAACAAATTCAGTTTTATTGGCGATTGGTCGACGGGGAACTCCGCGAAAACTTGAGGTGTCCGGTGAGGAGTTGCCCAAGGTGGTTTACCGTCTGATAGATCCAGAACAGTACAAGGGCCAAAAGGTCCTGGTGGTTGGCGGGGGAGATAGCGCCCTTGAAGCAGCGATCAGTATTTCGGAGCAACCGGGAACCAATGTGATTATTTCCTATAGAAGTGAATCCTTTTCACGGGCTAAGCAAAAGAACAGAGACAAGGTTGTCGAAGCTGAGTCAGCAGGAAAATTGAAATTTGTGATGAAGTCCAGGATAAAAAACATTTCTGAAGACACAGTTGAAATTGAGCAAGAGGGAAAGACGGTTTCTTACCCAAATGATGCCGTGATTATATGCGCAGGTGGAATTCTTCCAACGCCTTTTCTTAAGGAGATTGGAATTAATGTGGAAACAAAATTTGGGACGGAATAACGGGTAATGATAAACGAAATTCGGGATTAAAAAAAATATGAAACGAATATCAAAATTAGAAGGTCTCAGTATATTTACAGATGCGATTAAAAATGTCGTTGGGTTTGTATGCCTTTTTTCTGCGGCTTTAATGGTTTGTCCGGAAATAAATTTTGCGGAAACCTTTGAGGATGTGAAGGCGGCTGTCCGGGTGCGGGATTTTAACCGTGCTGTGGAAATCCTGATCCCACTTTCAGAGAAAGGTGATGTGGAGGCCCAGTTTTTACTTGCCGGGTTTTACCGTTCAGGGAAAGGTGTCTCGCGCGATTTATCAGAAGCAGTTCGTTTGTTGGAAAGTGCTTCCGAAAATCAGCACGCAAACGCCCAATATAATCTTGCTGTCATGTATGAAAATGGGTGGGGAGTAAGGCGGGACCGAAGGAAGGCAATAAAGTGGTTCCGGGTGGCATCTGCAAATGGTCATTCTGGAGCGGAGGAAAAACTAAAGAGTTTAAAGGCAAAGTCAAAGTTTCTTGTAGAGAATAAGGTCTCTATTGATAAAAAGGAATTGTTCCGTCTGGCGTATACAGGAAATCCGGAAAAATTTAGTGCATTGATTGAAACGGGAATGAAAGTCAATGTTCAGGACGAAGCAGGACGAACTCCGCTGATTCTGGCCTCCAAAAGAGGGCATTTAAAAGTGGTGAAAATATTATTGGAGCATGAGGCCGATGTTCATGTTGTAGATAAAAATAAAAGAAGCGCGTTAATGGAAGCGACTGACAATAAACATTTCCCTGTTATGAACTCTTTGTTGCACGCAGGATCCAATTTCAACTCTCAGGATTTAAAAGGGGATACGGCATTAATCCTTGCAACAAAAAAAAATGATTTAAAGGGTGTTGAAGCTCTATTGCTCATGGGTGCGGATTTTAAAATAAAAAATCATAAAGGTTTTACTGCTTTAAATATTGCTAAAAAGCAAGGTGATGACCAGTTGCTGGAGGTTTTCTATTCTGCGGAGGTTATGCGGAAAGCTAAAGTCGAAGCAAAAAATAAAAATTTTAAAAAGGCAGCTGGGTTGCTTCAAGAGCTTGCCAGCAAGGGAAATGCTGAAGCCCAGAGTCGATTGGCGGGTTTGTATCGATCGGGAAAAGGAGTACCTCATGATCACAAAGAGGCTGTGGCCTGGTTAAAGAAATCTGCAGCCCAGGGTAATTCAAATGCGCAGTACAACCTTGGGGTTATGTACAAAAATGGTTGGGGAACCTCTATTGATATTGGAGAGGCGGAAAAATGGTTTGCTCTTGCTTCAGGGCTGGGCCATTCAATGGCGGCTGAAAAAATTGAAAACCGCGCAGAAGAACTTGAGCGGATTCAGGGAAATTCAAAGCTGAAGCTTGAAGTCGAGTTTTTAGAATCCGTAAAAATGGGGGAGTTTAAAAAGGTCAGGGAGATTGTCAGGGCCGGCGTAAATATCGATTCTCGAAATTTCAAAGGAGAGACGCCTTTGATTTTGGCGTCTGGTAGAGGTTATTTAAAGATTGTTCAATTTCTACTGGATTCGAAAGCGGACATTCACCTGACACAAAAGAATAATGACAACGCTCTGTTAGTTGCTTCCCGAAATGGGCATTCGCAGGTGGCCGAACGATTGCTGGAGGGAGGAGCAAATCCAAATTCGAGGGATCAATCAGAAAACACTCCCTTAATATTGGCAGTAAAAAATAATGATACACAACTCATAGATACTCTTTTACAAAACGATATCGATCTTGACGCAACAAATAACAAAAATGATTCCGCCTTCGATTGCGCCGCCAGAATGGATGATGGCGATATTTTAAAATCCCTCCTCGCGGCCAAAAAGTGGAACGGAATAAAAAATATGTTAGCCAAAGGCGCGTTTGAGGATGCGGCTACATGGCTTCAGCCTATGGCAGAAAACGGAAACCTTGAGGCCCTTTTTCAACTCTCTGTGCTTGCGCAAACCGGCAAGGGAATTCCAAAAAACTTTAACCGGGCACTTCAGTTATTGCGTGAAGCTTCTGCGAAAGGTCATGCCAATTCTCAATATAACCTTGGAGTTATGTATGAAAAGGGATGGGGAGTCGAAAAAAATCATGAGGCAGCGATTAAATGGTTTTCTGCGGCATCGAACCAAAACCATGAAACTGCCAAGGCAAAACTAAAGGCTGAGGAAGATAAGCTTGAAAAGAAAAAACATATTTCCAATGAAGCACTAGGAAAAGCTCTTTTATTGGCTTCTATCCGGGGAAACGCCGACGAAACAGATGAACTGATAAAAATGCATGCCGACTTGAATGTTAAGGACGAGGCGGGGCAAACACCTTTATTTCATGCGGTTAAGGGTGGGCAGGAAAAAATTGTGAAGCTTTTGCTGGCAGCTGGCTCCGAAATCAACTTGCCTGACAAGGTGGGAGATGTCCCGATTTTGGTCGCATCTAAGCAAGGCAAGACCAAAATAATAGAACACCTGTTAAATGCGGGTGCTGATCCAGATTCGAAAGGTCCAAATGGGAATACCCCCTTAATCCTTGCCAGTCGAAAAAATTATACGGCTGTGGTGGAAATGCTTCTGGATCGAGGTGCCAAACCTGATGTTGAAAACAGTAAAAAAAATACAGCAGTTCAGGTAGCGAAACACCATAACAATCGTGAAACCCTGCAACTTCTCCTTTCCAGGGGTGGCAAATTGAGGAGCGAGGAAAACGATTCACTTCCATTTGTTTCAAACCCGGATGTATCCATAGGAGATCTGGTAGACGTTCCTTCATCGATAAAATCCCCCTATAAGGCCTGGCCTCCTTTAATGATGGCGGCCTGGCGAGGGCAAAAAGATGTTGTTAACGCATTGTTGGCTAAAGGAGCAAAAATCAATTTTCAGGACAAGGAAGGCCATACACCTTTGAGTCGTGCCGCATACAAAGGGCATAGAGAAATTGTCTTAAGTTTGTTGGCCCATGGCGCAGACACAGGAATAAGCCAGCTTAACGGAAAGACACCTTTGCATTGGGCCATTGAGAAGGGGCATTTTGAAGTTGCAAGGCAATTGATTCGGGGGAGGGCAAACGTCAACGCACAGCAAAAGGATGGAGAGACCCCCTTAACCTACGCAATTGTGGGTTCGAATAAGAAAATGATTCAATTGCTTTTGTCTTCCGGTGCAGATGTGAATAAGCCTTTTATTGACGGAACAACTCCTGCAATGTTGGCTGTCCAGTCGGGGCAGGCTAATGTTCTAAAAAATCTTACAGATAAAAATGCGAGTTTGAATGTGATTGATGAGCTGGGCCGCAATGCTTTGTGGTTTGCAGCGGACAGGAATGATCTGGTTTGCCTCAAGTTTTTGCTTAATAAGAAAGAAAACACCGAAACTCGTGGTCGCGATGGCAGGACTCCCCTGCTCCAGGCCTCCTGGAAGGGTTTTGAAGAAATCGTAAACCAATTAATCCTTGCGGGAGCAGATATCCACGTGTCCAGCAATGACAAAAATACTCCCCTAATTTTTTTGGCTAATAAAGGGCGAACAAAAATCATGGAGAAGCTGATTCGCAAGGGGGCAAAAGTTAATTCGAAAAATGTAAGTGGTAATACTCCCTTATTCATGGCCGTAAAAAATGGCCACGCTGATACGGTAAACCTCCTTCTGAATAATGGCGCAGATCCTTATCTCCGGAATGGTAATGGAGAACAGGTCAAGAACGTTGTTCCAAAAGGTAGAAGCGACATAGAAAAACTTTTGGGGGATTTCGAAAATTCCAAAGGTTGGCTGGATAATATTTTTTCCAGTAGCAACTAAGAAGAGGGCCTGAATAAAGATGAGTCTAACTTTAAACCGGATTGCAGGAATGGAATCTTTGAGAACTGAAAAAACACTTACCCCTGATAAATGGAAATTGGAAAGGTTGCTTGTTATTGAAGAACCAAAAGTCATCCTGGCCAATTTAGGGAGTTTTCTTTTTTTCTCCGTGATGTTCTTGGTCGTGTATTTAGGGTGGAATCTCCGAGGAAGAGAATACCTGACAGCGGAATCAGGGGTGGGTTATGTGCTGGGCATCATTGGGGCTTGCCTGATGGTTTTGTTGATGGTGTATCCCATTAGAAAAAGGGTGCAGTCCCTGAAGCCTATTGGGAGCGTAAAGTTCTGGTTTAAATTTCATATGTTGCTTGGTGTGGTGGGTCCTGTTTGTATTTTGTTTCACGCAAACTTTCAGTTGGGATCGACTAACAGCAGGGTGGCTCTGTTTTCAATGCTTATCGTTGCCTCGAGTGGAATGATTGGTCGATATTTTTATAAAAGAATACATTACGGTCTTTTTGGCAGGCGAGCCAAATTGGAAGAGCTCCGCGAGTTATACGATTCAAAAAGAGGAGAATTGGATTCCGGTGTGGATTTTGCTCCAGAGATAGCTGGCAAGCTAGTTGGATTTTCTGACCAATTGATAAAGGACCGCCCCGGATTCTTCAAAAGTTTTCTTCGAGCAACCGTCATAGGAATCAATCTCCGATTTTTTTACTGGCAATTGGGAAGACTATGCCAGAAAGAAATAAGGGATGCTAAAAATAAACCCCAAGAGGGAAAGAAACAATTGGCAGAAGCTAAATCCAGGATTTGGGCATTTCTTTCCTGGGCTCGCAAAACGGCGGAGTTTAGCTTTTATGAGCAGGTTTTTTCGATGTGGCATGTTCTTCATCTTCCTTTGTTTGTAATGCTCATGCTTTCCGGAGTTTTTCATGTTTTTGCGGTTCACGCTTATTAAATTTGGATCTTAAATGGCTAGGAAATAAAGCTTGAGCCTCAAGGGTTTTAAAATTTGTGTAAATGTGAGGGCTTTTTCCCAGGTTTTAACCTGGTGGGTGCTCATTTTTTCTCCGACAGCGGTAAACGCGGAGGGTCTGGAAAAATTATTAATGCCGGGATCGGTCATCCAAGGGCATGCAAAATTTGAAAACGAATGTTCAAAGTGTCACTCGCTTTTTGAAAAAAAATCACAGAACCGGTTGTGTGGAGATTGTCATAAGAAAATTACACGGGATATAGAATTGAAGAATGGATTTCACGGTTTAGCTCCGATTGTAATCCAGAAAAACTGCAACGATTGCCATACGGACCACGAGGGCCGGGAGGCTGATATTATCAGGCTTGATAGAGAAGCATTTGATCATCAACTGACTGACTTTGTCCTTAAGGGAGGTCATAGAAATGTCAAATGCAGAATGTGCCACGTTGCGGATAAAAAATTTCGTGAAGCTTCCAGCACCTGTTTCGACTGCCATAAACAGGATGACCCTCATAGAAAACGATTGGGAACAGCTTGTGGAGATTGTCACAAAGAAGAAGGGTGGGGAAAGGCAAAATTTGACCATGACAAAAAAACTAAATTTCGCCTGAAAGGTTCCCATAGGAATCAGCATTGCAACAGTTGCCATCCAAATGAGCAATACAAAAAAACACCAGTCACCTGTGTCGGTTGCCATGCGCTTAACGATATTCATCGAGGGGAGTTGGGGGAAAAATGCGGAAAATGTCACCAGACAGTTAAGTGGAAAAAAGTAGGGTTTGACCATGATAAAAAAACTAAATTTCCCTTAAAAGAAAGTCATGCGAAATTAAAGTGCAGAGATTGTCATTATGGAAACCCCGAAAAGGAAAAATTAAAGAAAGAATGCATTTCCTGCCATAAAAATGATGATGAACACAAAGGAGGGTTTGGACAGAAATGCGAGAGTTGCCACAATTCTAAAACCTGGAATCAGATTATTTTTAATCATGATCGTGATACCAAATTCAAGTTATCAGGTTCACATGTTAAGCGCAGATGCGGCGATTGTCACAAGGGGATTCCGAAGGATGAAAAACTTAAATCCCAGTGCTACGACTGCCACAAGGTTGATGATGTGCACAAAGGTCAAGAAGGGAAAAAATGTGACAAATGCCACAATCAAAATACCTGGAGAGAGAAGGTAAAATTTGAACACAGCAAAACCCGATTCCCCCTGACGGGCATTCATAATCTCGCGACTTGTGAAAGTTGCCACCTGACTACTGAATATAAAAATGCCTCAACGGAGTGTGTTGATTGCCACTTGAAACAGGACTATCACCGTGGGCGGATGCCTGTCAAATGTGGTAAATGCCATAACCCTAAGGGTTGGAAAGATATTGGGTTTGATCATGATAAGGATACCAAGTTTCTTCTGAAAGGATCCCACAAGTCTACCGATTGTCATCTTTGCCATGTCCAGCCTGTAAGTAAAGAGATCAAGCTTTTAAAAACATGTATTGGCTGCCATCAACAGGACGATGTTCACAAAGGTCAGCAGGGGAAGAAGTGCGATAAATGCCACAATCAAAATACCTGGGAGAAGGGCGTCAAGTTTGATCATAATTTGACTCGGTTTCCGCTGATTGGATTGCATTCCATCACCACATGCGAAGGTTGCCATCTTTCTTCAGAGTTTAAAAAAATAAAGTCCACCTGCGTCGACTGTCATTTAAAGAATGATCCGCACAAAAATAGACTGGGCAGCGGTTGTGGGTTGTGCCATACCCCGGAAGGATGGAGCCTCTGGCAATTCGAACATCAACTTCAATCCGAATTTCCACTGATTGGCGCGCATGAAAAGCTGGATTGTCTCTTGTGTCATACGGAGCCATTGGATAAAAAATCCAGTATGAAAAAGACCTGTTTTGGGTGTCATGAGGCAGACGATATTCATAAAGGGCATGAAGGAAAAAAATGCCAACAATGCCACAATGAAAGGAGTTGGAGAGAACAATCAAGTTTCGATCACGATTTGACTTCTTTCCCACTGATAGGAATTCATGCGGTTACTGGTTGCGAAAACTGTCACATTTCCGCTCAATTCAAAAAAGTTGAGTCAACTTGCATCAGCTGCCATGGAAAGGACGATTCACACAAAAAACGCATGGGGCCCCATTGTGAAACCTGCCACAACCCCAACCATTGGAAACTTTGGGAGTTTAATCATAACTCACAAACCAGGTTTAAATTGGACGGTGCTCACGAAGGACTTGAATGCCTGGGATGTCATCGGCAGGAAGTTGATTCTGAAATAGAATTGCCTTTGATTTGTATTTCCTGCCATCAGACGGATGATGTTCATCGGGGGAAATTCGGGCGGCAATGTAGCAGATGTCATATTTCAAAGTCTTTTAAAGAAGTGAAAGTTAAACGTTGGGGGATCAATTGATTAACCTCAACGCCTGGGGTCCCAGGAATTTCCCCAAGATAAATTTCATAAACAGGACAAACCTCAGCAAGGGTTCCGAGGGTTGGCTAAAGAGATTTTGCAAGATCCTCCTGATATTTGCATTGGCTTTGATTTCCTCTTTTCTTGTCCTAAACACAATGGCGGAAGCTAAATCCTACGTTGGCGTTCCTGGAAAAATCCTGGAATCGAAGAAAGATAAGTCATCTGTGAAAATGGCGGGCTTATTTGATTTTCTGCTTGGTGAAGAGGATGAGGAGAAACCCGAAATAATTTCGGATGCCTCAGATCCAATTGCGAGTGGCGATAAAAAATCGCTACCGGGAAAGGGGATATTAGAAGAACAGGAGACTTACCAGGAAAAGAGTTTAAATAGTTCTTCGAGTTTCGATCATTTTAATACCGGTTTTCCTTTAACAGGAGCACATTTAAGGGTCCAATGTGAGGTTTGCCATATAAGAGGGGTATTTAAGGGGACCTCTTCAAAGTGTGCCTTTTGTCACGACAGCGGTGGACAAATTGGTGCTTCCTCAAAGTCTCCGGGTCATATAAAAACCACACAAACCTGCGATGCGTGTCATACGCCAGGAACCTGGGTCACTGTGGTAAAAGTTGATCACAATTCTGTAATGGGCACCTGTCAGAGCTGCCATAACGGGACGGTTGCGACTGGAAAATCCACCAACCACATCCCGACCACGAATGAGTGTGGCAACTGTCATACCCCGACAACATGGTCAGCCACCACGTTCAGCCATGCGGGGATCAGTACCAACTGCACGAGTTGTCACAATGGAACTGTGCAGCCTGGGAAAAATGCCAATCATATAAATACCACCAACACGTGTGAGGATTGTCACAACACGAATCAGTGGAGTCCGGTGGTGCGTGTGGATCACAGCTCAGTCCAGGGAACCTGTCAAAGTTGTCACAACGGGACAACGGCCAGAGGCAAGCATCCAACGCACGTGCCCACAAATAATACTTGTGATGATTGCCATGTAACCACCGATTGGAACAACGTGAACTTCAGTCATGCGGGAATCACCGGAAACTGCACGAGTTGTCATAACGGCACAATCCAACCTGGCAAGACACCGACTCATATCAACACAACGAACACGTGTGAGGATTGTCACAACACGGATGACTGGTCACCAGTAACGAAGGTGGATCATGGATCGGTGACCGGCACCTGTCAGAGCTGTCATAACGGGACGGTTGCGACTGGAAAATCTACAAACCACATTCCCGCAAACAACGAATGTGGCAACTGTCATACCCCGACAACATGGTCAGCCACGACGTTCAGCCATGCGGGGATATCTGGAAACTGCACGAGTTGTCATAACGGCACAATCCAACCTGGCAAGTCCCCGACGCACATCAACACAACGATCACGTGTGAGGATTGTCACAACACGGATGACTGGTCACCAGTAACGAAGGTCGATCATGGATCAGTCCAGGGAACCTGTCAGAGCTGTCATAACGGGACGGTTGCGACCGGAAAATCCACCAATCACATCCCGACCACGAATGAGTGTGGCAACTGTCATACCCCGACAACATGGTCAGCCACCACGTTCAGTCATGCCGGGATCACCGGAAACTGCGCGAGTTGTCACAACGGCACCACCGCACCGGGCAAGACACCGACTCATATCAATACAACGAACACCTGTGAGGACTGCCATAACACGGATGACTGGTCACCAGTAACGAAGGTGGATCATGGATCGGTGACCGGCACCTGTCAAAGTTGTCACAACGGGACAACGGCACGTGGAAAACATCCGACGCACGTGCCGAGTTCGAATACCTGTGACGATTGTCATGTGAGCACCGGTTGGAACAACGTGAACTTCAGTCATGCCGGGATCACCGGAAACTGCGTGAGTTGTCACAATGGCACCACAGCACCAGGCAAGACACCGACGCATATCAATACAACGAATACCTGCGACGATTGTCACAACACGAATCAGTGGAGTCCGGTGGTGCGTGTGGATCACAGCTCAGTCACTGGAACCTGTCAAAGCTGTCACAACGGAACAACGGCCAGAGGCAAGCATCCAACGCACCTTCCCACTTCAAATACCTGCGACGATTGCCATCTAACGCTTGGATGGGACAATGTGAATTTCGACCACAATAGTGCAGTCGGAGCCTGCTTTAATTGCCACAACGGGACATCGGTTCCGGGCAAAACGCCGACCCATATACTAAGTTCCAATACTTGCGACGATTGCCATGTGACGAACAGTTGGTCCAACGTCAACTTTAATCACAACAGCGTAACTGGAAGTTGTTCGTCCTGTCACAACGGAACACAGGCCACCGGTAAACCTGCAAATCATTTTGTGACAACAATTCAGTGTGATGAGTGCCATGACACCAACGGTTGGACTCCAACAAATAATTTCAGGCATTCGTCTCCAAACTATCCTGGAGATCACCGTTCCAGCGTTGGGTGTACTGATTGTCATACCGGGAACAGCCAGACAATTCCCTGGCGGTTTTCAGCATATAAGCCGGATTGTGCGGGGTGCCATGCAAATGACTATAAGACGGATCCCCACAAGAAGCATGAAAATCCAGATCGAAAATATACGGTCAGCGAATTAAGAGATTGCTCTGGTTCCTGCCACATTTATACAAGTTCATCCATGACCACTATAAAGAAGCAGCGCAACGGGGAGCACAGAGTAAGCGATGGGGATTTCGATTAATGGGAGACCACGACTCCTGGATAAATTGGTTAGTGCACAAGTTTTAATGAATAGAATTACTACATATGAGAAAAATGGAATTTAATAAAGCATTCAGAATTCTGATAGCCACTATTTTTGGAATGTCCTTTCTTTTTTATATGGCCAATCCCCTGTATGCCCGTGTGGTGAACAAGGTTGATATTTTCACCCGCAATGCAGGCTATGAAATAAGGGTTAATTTTATATTGCCTCTCAGGTATGTGAAGCATCGTCCCCAAAAAAAGGGGAAAAATTTGCTTGTAGAGTTGAGTCCAGTATCCGGGATTACATTGGAGAACGCGGAAATTCGAAAGCACTTTGAAGATCGGGAACCATTGAGCTGGGATCGTTCGGTTCCTGCTCCCCTCAGCGCTATGACCTTTGATGCGGAGAGTCCTGATCGGCCAAAACTGGTATTACGTTTTTCAAAGGAAGTGGAATTCAGCTTGAAAAGCAGCGGGGACTTAAGAACTCTGATCATTTTTCTAAAAGCTGCGATTGAAACCGGGGAAATAGATAAAACGGATAAAAATGAATCCAGCATTAAGGTTCCCAATATCTCTCAGGCAAATCCTAAACTTGTGAAGACTATGGATGAAGCCCGGAAAGAAATGACGGCAGGAAACTATTCGCGGGCTATTCAGTTGTACACAAAAATTCTGATGCGGCCTGAATCCGGTTTTTCCAGAGAAGCGCAGGAGTTATTGGGTCTTGCCCGGGATAGAAACAATCAGGGAGCTCATGCCCAATCTGAATATAAAAAATATCTTGAGAAATACCCGGATGGGCCGGGTGCAGAAAGGGTTCGGCAACGATTGAATGGCCTGTTGACCGCCCATGATAAACCAAAGGATAAATTGCGGAAGTCGAAAGCTTCCTCTGATCCTGATTCCCTGAACTGGGATACGCAGTTTTTTGGAAGTTTGTCACAATTTTTTAATCACGGAAAAACCGATTTCCAGGAGAATGGACAACCGAGAACAAATCGGTCCGATATCAACTCAAATATTGATCTGAATGTACGATCTCGAAGTGAAAAATATCAAATTCGAAGCCAGTTTGTCGGTGGTTATGATCTGGATTTGAGGGAAGATGGGGACAGGAGCGAAGGATCAGTGAATACCCTTGTTGTTGAGGGAAAAGATGTTGAGCGTGGGCTATCGGGGCGGTTTGGGAGACAATTTGAAAGTACCGGCGGAATTTTGGGAAGGTTTGATGGAGGCCTGGTGAGCTATGAAATCAGTCCGGAGGTGCAGGTCAATGGAGTTTTTGGTTTCCCGGTACAATTTACAACCTCCGACCCGGTAAGAACAGAAAAACAATTTTATGGATTGAATTTTGATCTGGGGACGTTTGCAGAGTTTTGGAACTTCAATGTGTTTGGAATCCACCAGCAGGCAGATGGTATTACTGATCGCCAGGCTCTTGGGGGAGAAGTTCGGTATTTTCATCCTCAGAGATCCTTTTTGGGTTTAGTGGATTTTGATGTTTCCCACACGGAGCTGAACCTTCTTATTTTTTCCGGAGATTATGTTTTTCCGGAAAAGACCCGTTGGCATTTGGCTCTGGATTACAGGAAGAGTCCTTTGCTTACCACAAGCAATGCCCTGCAGGGCCAACCTGGGGTAAAAGATATTTCTGGATTGTTGACCCTGTTCAGTGAAGATGAAATTCGTGGATTGGCGCGGGATCGAACCGCGACAAACAAATCTCTTATATTTAGTGTGACCCAGGAGCTCAACGAGCAATTTCAATTAAACGGAGAGTTTTCGGTTTCTGAATTATCCGGGACGCCAGCTTCGGGAGGCGTTCCCGAAAGTCAAAGCACGGGCGCAGAATTTTTCTACAGCACTCAGTTGATCAGCAGCAGTCTTTTCTTTGACAACGATATTGTCATTTTGGGAGCGCGTTTTTCCGATCTTCAAAATGTAGAAAGTTATTCCGGAGATTTGAACATGAGATTTCAAATTACACGGAATTTAAGAATCAATCCCCGGATCCGTCTGAATCACAGGATAAACAAGAGGAGTAACGGTGAGCGAACCAATTTACGCCCGTTGGTCCGGTTGGATTATCGATGGAAAAAATGGATACGCTTTGAAATGGAAGCGGGACGTGAATGGATTTCTGAATCCGTGCTGGGCGATTCCCTGCAATCCCGAAATTATTTTTTAACTGTAGGAGCACGCGTTTTCTTTTAATCATAAAAATAATACTTTGTGTTTTGAGAGAGGGATATCAAATGAATACGATGTATAAACATGACTACTGCTACTTTAATGTAGTCGTCTCTTGGTGCCTCTCAGACCTTCTCTCAATAGGGGCCCAAAGTTTTCTTTGAGGTCGGGGAAAGTCGACTTAATAACTAGGCAACTGGAGGTTTTAATGCGGATGATCTGACCGACTTGGGCACATGAAAACCCGGGTTGGCCAGGCCTCCTTGTTTGGAGTAAACTTCCGTAGTCCTCTAAAACTTTAAAAATTAAATTTTCGGGAGTGAATGAAATTGGCAAGAGTTTCTCGAAACTAAACTTTTTTTGGGAAAAGTAATCATGAGAATTTTTCGGATCAGCCTTGTTGTTTTTATCGGTTTTTTAATTTGGAGTAGCTATTTTTTTAATGAGGATGCTGATCATTCAACACAGCCACCCTTAAAACTAGTATCTGCTGGAAACGTTCAAACCTTTCTTATGGCTTACAACCGTTGGGAAAACCAGATCCAAGAAAGAGGGTCGGGACGAATTCTTCAATTGCCTCTCTCCCATGTAAAAGGTTTGTCATCCGAATTTACCCGGGCGAAGGGTCAAGCTACGCTGGATTTAAAGAAAGGTTTGTTTTCTGCCAAAGTTTTCGGTTTGCCTTTGGATAGTAATTACGAAATATGGATGGTTGATGAAGATGAGTATTCGAGCAAGGAAAAGAGAATTCTTGTTGGTCAGTTAATGCACGGGAGTTATGAGGCGACATTACAGACCGAATTAAAAGCGGAAGACTTTTATGATTTTGAATTGGATCAACTTGTTGTTTCCATCGCTAGTCAGGGCATGAAGGAAGAAGGTCTGCTCTTTGGGTCGCCCAACATTTTCCAGAAACTTTTCTACAATAAACAACAAGGGAGAACCCCCGCCCCAGGGGTCAATCTAGTCTATTCTGGTTCAGATGATTCCGATGAGTCATTTCCATTTGGCTTTCTAATTCCCACTTCTGCACATGCTCAACAACCAGAACCTCCCAGCATTGAAGCCTTGATTGCACAAGGCGAAGACCTTTTTTTTAACGAAACATTTGGGGGGAATGGACGAACCTGCGGATCCTGTCATCCAGCAGAGAATAATTTCACAATAGACTCCTCCTTTATAGCCACCCTTCCTCCAAATGATCCACTTTTTGTGGCGGAATTTAATTCGGCATTGACGGACTTGGAAAACCCAATTTTAATGCGGCAATTCGGTCTTATCCGGGCAAATGTTGATGGGTTTGAGGATCCAGTAAATAAATTTGTAATGCGAAGTGTCCCTCATCTCCTGGGAATGGCGAGGTCGATCCAATCTAATGCTGTAGAAGCACCATTTGAAATGACCGGTTGGTCTGGAGATGGGGCTCCGGGTGGGGGAACGCTTCGCGATTTTTCCACAGGCGCTGTGACACAACATTTTCCTCTCAGTCTAAACCGGACCGTGGGTGTTGATTTCAGGTTACCAACTGAACAAGAGCTAGATGCCCTGGAAGCCTTCATGTTGTCTCTCGGACGGCAGCACGAGTTAGACCTTACAGAACTAAGATTGAATGATACAGCGGCTGAAAGAGGGAGAAACCTTTTTATCACTGAAGATTCTGAAAACCGCACCGTACCAGCGGCTAAATGTAATATTTGCCATAGAAATGCAGGTGCGTTAACTGTAGCCGGCTTCAACCAAAACTTTGTAACCGGCGTAGAGAATATGTTTCATCTGGCAGACGGTACGGGCCAGCCTCGACCCCGGGATGATGGGTTTGGCACTGAGCTAAACTCCTTGACAGGTGGTTTTGGTGACGAATCTTTTAATACCGCACCACTTTGGGAAGCGGCGGATACCGCGCCTTTTTTCCACCACAATGGAGCGGCCACTCTTGAAGATGCTATTGGCTTCTATGAATCGAGCACCTTTAGGCAATCTATAGAAGGACAACGCTTACTGCTTCTCGATTCTGGCGGACAAGAACTGACCGTTGATGTGGATGCTCTGGCAGCCTTCCTGCGGGCCATCAATGTCCTCGAAAACCTTCGTTCTTCAATGGAGTTTTTGACCCGCACCAAAGGGGAAACAAATACTGCGCATGTCGAAAAAATATTAACATTGGCACAAGCAGATCTCGATGATGCGATAGGTATTTTGAACGAGGGGGAGCTTCATCCTGAAGTTGTCCCTCACTTGCAGAATTCTAAAAATTCTACCAGTCAAGCCTTCATAGGTGTGAATACACTGAGTGTCCCGGAATACGACGCATTGATTGATAATGCAGTTGCTGAAGCCAATACGGGAAGAAATCTAATAGCAAATGTCATACCCCTGCCAGACACTACAGCCCCAACGGTGTCTATTACCGCACCAACTGAGGGCAGTAATGTTTCAGGGTCACTCACAATATCTGCTGATGCCACTGATGATACAGGTATTTCGAATGTTTCCTTTATTGTGGACCAGTCATTCATAGGGCAAATGGCAACCGAGCCATTTGATGTTCTTTGGGACACGACACCTTTTTCAGATGGACCTCATCAAATAATTGTAGTGGCTACAGACGAGTCCAATAATAGCCAGTTAACTGTTATGGACATAACTGTAGACAATAGTGCTGGACCTCCACCAGATACAATCGTTCCCACTGTGTCGATTACCGGACCAACGGTTGGAAGTGATGTTTCAGGAATGGTTTCCGTTGAAGTCGATGCCACTGACAATGTGGGTATTGCCCACGTGTTCTTTATCGTCGATCAGACCTTTGTCGGGCATACGACGACCGGTCCTTTCCAGGCAGATTGGGACACATCATCATTTTCAGATGGGCCGCATCATATTTTTGTTGTGGCTATGGACCCTTCAAATAATGCCCAACTTGCTTTTTTGGAAGTTGATGTGGACAACAGTGGCAGTAATCCTCCCCCTCCTCCATGTACAATCTATTCTTGCCCAAAACCTCCTCCTCCACCAGCGGAACCTCCACCACCACCAATCACACCACCTGGAAGTTCACCCGATGGAGAATTTGAAACAGAGTTGATCGATAAAGATAACCAGGCATCAACCATCACGGTTGATGTTGATGGGTCTCCCGTAACACTAAAAATAACTTCTGAAACAATATTTAATGGAAGCATTGCGCTGGATATATCCCAATTACTTCCGGGACATATTGTGCAAGGTGAGTTTTTTAATTCAACAAAGGAGATTGTCTGGATTGAGGCTGATTTGCCACCAGGGTTTTAGAAATCAAACTGAATAGTTTCACTTTTCTTGAAACTTAAAGTGCGTTTAGTCAAACCGGCCGAATTCTGTTTTTTTTCAGGGTTCGGCCGGTTTTTTTTGGTTCTTGGAAAGATTAATTTACTTACATCAGGAGTTCTCCTGAGGTTCTATTTCCCTCTTGAGAAACATTTTATACGCAAGTAACACGAATACTGTCACCCCGGACACAAAAAATGCGCCACCTGACATCTGCGCGATCAAGCCAACCGCTTCCTTGGCAGAGTGGGTTCCGCCCATAGCGGGAGCAAGGCCAGCAGCCAATAGCCAGAAAATCCCGTACCCGAGACTTCCGATCCCACTTAACACGGAAACTCCCAATTGAATTTTGGGATGAAAATTGAGCCAAGCTACCAAAAGGGAAAACGCAATGGCGATGACACCCATGGTCTGAGAATGCAAGTGAGCCCGTTTCATATAGACCCATGCTTTTTTCACAACTTTATCTTTTTTTGCTTCAATCCCTTCATACTTTTCCTGGAAAACCGAATCCGCTTGCGAATTCAAAAATCCTTTTACATCATCCTCGCAACAACCGAATGAAAGCCCCATCGACCCACCAAACAATATGGCGATCATTGAAATAAGGATGCCATATTTAACATGAGTGAACTGAATCATAATGCCTCTCCTAAGAAAAATTAATAGTGGGTATTTGTTCTTGGCATTTCTTGAAATGCCGAAAAGCATTGCGTGCCTGACGGTCGGCACGCAATATTGGGTAAAATCTAAGTTTCTGTCTCCCTCTAATGTATAGAGGCCGCCCATAGAGTGTGTTCCATCTGTGTTTCTTTAAAAACGATTTCATAACCTCAGAATTCAACATTTTCGAAATCCCATTGGCCAGTGTTTTGGCTTCTGCTTGGGCATCACCAGGTAAATTCAGTGGTGACTCAGCAAAAGCGGTTAAAGGTGCAGAAATGAAGAACAAGGCTGTTAAACCTAGTAATAAATTTTTCATCAGGCTAACTTCAATAAAGGTTTTAAAATGACTCTTGAGGGCCTGTTGCATTTAATTCTTTATTAGATTCGGCCAAATAATCAAAAAGGTCTATCCGGATTATGGCCTACATTAGAGTCCTATAGTTTTCAATGAGTTATGATTTCTCATAGGTGAAATGGAGGATGAAAAAAAGGCGAATTCGATGGTTAATAAGCTAGAAACCAACTATTAATCGTCGAGAAATTCTTGACGTTTGATTTTATTTTCTTCCTCTATAAAAGAGGCACGATTACATTGTTAAACATTTGGTTGAGGGTTCGACCTCTAGGGGCGGGGCCAATGAAAACCTCTCACACTTTGTGTGCTCACTGGGTCCAATAAAAATAATGAGTTACTGGCTTCGGCGGGTAGCCCACTGGAAATCGTGAATTGTTTTTGGGGCCTTTAATTGAGGTTGGATGTCCGCTAGTGTATTGTTCTCTATGTGGGCCTGTTTCTATGTTCTGGAAATTCAAAAAGCATGTTAACGGGTACTCCATAAAAACATGAAACCAAACCCCTGGTGTATTAATTCCACCGGGATGGCCCGGGTTACAGCTACCGGCCTTTTACATAGATGGTGAAATAATGCGTTCGATAAAAGTTGAAGGACTCCATATTCCCTGGACGGCTCTTACATTAGGCTGCATGCAGATTGCTCCCAGCGAAGCCTGGGGGGACCTGTGTTCGGCTGAAGATGCCGACCGGGTGGTGAAGACCGCCCTGGACGGCGGCATAAAGGCGTTTGATACCGCTGAGGGTTATGGCGACGGGGAATCCGAGCGTCGCTTGGGCAAAGCCCTGGGCTCACGCAAAAATGATGTGCTCATCATTTCCAAAATCTGGCCAGATGTTGGATTGAAACTCGAGGAATACCAGGCCCGTCTTGACGGTACGTTGAAAGCTCTAGGGCGAGATTATGTCGATGTGTATATGGTCCACTGGCCGGGGATTTATTTAGACAACATGCTAAAGACCGGGAAGATGTGCGACATCATGGCTGCCCTCAAAGAAAGTGGCAAGGCCCGTACCATAGGCATCTCGAATTTCAGGGCGAGGGATATTGGCCTGATGACTAAGGCGGCCCCGTCGTTCACCGCCAATCAGGTTCCTTATAACCTGCTACAGCGTGAGTATGAAGGAGAGAACTTAAAAGAATGTGAAAAGGCCGGTATCGGTTACATGGCGTATTCACCCAGTGCCCGTGGTCTATTAGCCGGTCGATTCGATGATGAAGCCTTAAAGGCAACCGCCCGCGAGGAATATTACCTGTACAGGCATCCTTATTTTGGTGAATCAGAAGGTGTGCGTCGCACCGTTCAGGAAATTGCAGAAGAAATCAATACGACCCCCATCAACGTAGCACTCGCGTGGGTGATCCAGCAGAAGAATGTCATCACAGCTGTGGCAGGGTCACGTAAGGCGGATCAGGTGAAGGAATTTTGCGCTGCTGGAGACATTACGCTAACTCCCGAACAGTTGGACGAACTAAACAAGGAGAGCGCTCAGTTTCATATGGTCACCAGCGGTATAAGTGTCTGATGATGACTGTGAAAGCTTTTGTGAAAATTATTTTGTAATGAAAAGGTGTGTATTCCAGGACGCTACTTTTGGGTCGACGAGATTTATATGATTATCAATTCTTGTATTGCATAAAGGTTGAAGACATTAAACTTCACGCGGCGTATTTTTTCTCCTGTTTTTTTTTGGAAGGGTCTAGATTTTAGTTAAACGCATTACTTTGTGGGAATAGATTTACATGTTGTCATACCACTTTCTTTAAGCTTTCCAGGTAATATTGATTTTGAAGAAATCTGTGTGCTTTCAATTGCCATATAGGCAGGCGATATTTTCTTGATAAACATCTTGTTTTATCCTAAATTTCTTACGCGTGGCCTAACCTGAAATTTATTGCCTTCCTTCCCCCTCCCGGGAATGCGGATTTGGGAGAAATATAATGAATATGAAACTTGCATCTGCCTTATTGGCTTCCCTTTTTTGCATTGGTTGCGTGGGTTCCACGCTCCCTGAGAAAAATGACCCGGGTTCGGGGTATACAACTGATTTGGTTTATCTCGATCAAGGTTGGGATCAAACCAACAAGTTTCGAGAACGTTCGTATTACACCTCTCAGGGTTCACGCTTAATTCCCTACAAATGGTTTCTGGCCCTGGAGCAACCAAACAATGAAAAATTAATTAGAGATCCATCCAATATGGATCGCCTGCGGTTTCTCACCCATCAGCCGCAACCGGAAGAGGACGCAAGGCTTTACAAGCAGCTCAACCCGGATGCCCTGCCCGTCGGGTTCGTGAAAGACCCTCCCTTTAAGGAGGGAACACAGGATAAAGAGGGATGGATGGGGTTCAATTGCTCCGCCTGCCACACCAATCAGGTCGATTTTAAAGGTGTTGGTATTCGGGTAGACGGTGGTCCCTCGATGGCCGATTTTCAGGGATTCCTTGAAGAGGTCCGCGATGCTCTCAATGCAACCCTGACCGATGGAACAAAGTTTGACCGCTTCGCAAAAAGGTTAAGCAGTGAAAATCCATCTGCTCTTAAAAAAGAGCTGAAAAAATTCACTCAAGGTTTTAACGAATTGGTGCGCAGAAATCACTCACCCTTGCGCTACGGCTTCGCCAGATTGGATGCGTTTGGCGCGATCGTTAACGAGGTCGCTAAAAATATTGGACAGCCCCAGGATTTTCATCCTGCAAATGCCCCCGTCAGCTATCCCTTTATCTGGAATGCACCTCAACTGGATAAGGTTCAATGGAACCGGGCTGTTGAAAACCCGATTGCCAGAAACGTAGGGGAAGTTGTCGGTGTGTATGGTGAAATCACTCCGCAACTTTCTAAGCGCCCTCCCTTTACTTCCAGCGTTCGATTGCATGACCTGTTTGAATTAGAGCAGTGGCTTACGAAGTTGGAATCGCCAAAGTGGCCGGAGAAGCATCTCACCAGAATTGACAGCCAAAAAGCAGAGCAAGGAAAAGAACTTTACGATAGATATTGTCTTGGCTGCCATGTCTTCCCTTTGGATAAAAATATGACGGACCCAAAGAAAAATTTTGCGGGGAAATCATTCATCAAGACAAAGGGCATAAGCCTTAAAGCAATCCGAACGGACCCGAGGATGGCGCAAAACTTTGCCAGCCGTTTATTCGAAGAAGGTCCGATGGTGAAGGCGCTATTGCCAGAGTGGAAATCTGAATGCGGAAAGGTTCCGGCGGGGTTTGTCCTTAAAAAATTTATTAGGGTTTTAGTGGGCCCGGATCTGCTGAAGCTCACTCCTGCGCAGTTCCTGGCATATACAGGGTATCGTGTTAATCCCAAAGAACCGGAGCAAACGATGGATTGTACCCAGGTCACCCCGGCAATGAAGAAAGCGATGTTGAATAGTGTGCTGGTATACAAGGCGCGTCCCTTGAATGGTATCTGGGCAACAGCACCTTACCTTCATAACGGATCGGTGCCCAACCTGTATCAACTACTTCTTAAAGAAAGTGAACGGGACCCGATGTTTTGTGTGGGAAGCCGGGAGTTTGATCCGGTTAACGTCGGATTTAAATATAAGCCTGATCCACAAGCAGGTTGTGGAAACGACTTTACTTTTGAAACCCAATATCCCGGTAACAGGAACACGGGTCATAACTTTTCTTCCAAACTCACGGAGGAGGAAAGGTGGCAACTTCTTGAGTATCTGAAAACTTTATAACGCTTGGATTTTTGGAATTCATCTGCTTTGGCGGATTTCGGTCTGCCCCAAAAAGTCCAGCTGTGAAAATCTGCGGTCTCACCGCTGTCAAATGGAGGGCGTGGTTAATTCAGCTCCCACAGGGTTTGTTTTTTAGATTATTATAAGGAGCGTGGCCTTCGATTTGGCAGGAATGGCTCCTATCGACGGTTTAAGGTCCATTTTGGAAACTAAAACATTTTACTTTTCAGGGGGCAAAATGAAAATGAGTCGCGTGGTTTTGGCTTTAACTCTGGTTTCTGTTTTTTCTTTTGGAACGGTCCAAAATGGTTACTCAATGGATAAACCCTGCGCATCGCGAATTTCCAAAGAATTGAAAGATAAAATCATTGCGATGGCCGAGCGAAGCAAGAAAGAGAAAAAAGGCCTTACCGTATATTTAGCTGGGCAGAGTGTTGCCCTTATCGTAACGGAAGTGATTGGTGCCGAGGCTATTGTTGGGCGAAATCAGCAGCATGATCAGGTTTTGATTCGGCTGGACCGGGTTTTAGGCCTGGCCATGAACTAACCTGAAACTGGTTTTTAAATCCCTTCTTTTTATGCACGCATTATTTGTTTAATTAAGGTTTACCTTCTAAATCCATGAGAAAAATTTTATATATCTCCGGTACGCGGGCAGATTTTGGTCTGCTTTCGTCTACCCTCAAACTGGCGCAACAGGATTCCACTTTGGAGGTTTCTGTCTGTGTTACAGGTATGCACCTTGCGCCGGGATATGGAAACACGGTCAGTGAAATTGAGGAGGCCGGTTTAAGAATTTGTGGGCGTATCCCCGTTTTTCTTGAAGATACAACCGGGGCTTCCATGGCACGTGCCCTGGCGGATGAGCTGGCGGGCATGATTCCCGTTTTTGAAAATGAATGTCCGGATCTGGTTTTATTGTTGGGGGATCGTGGAGAAATGCTGGCGGGGGCTTTGGCTGCGATCCACCTCAATCTCCCTGTGGTCCACATCCACGGTGGGGAAAGATCGGGAACGGTTGATGAACCCGTTCGTCACGCCATCTCAAAACTTGCGCATTACCATTTTGCGGCGACTGAGAGCTCCAAAAAACGCCTGATCAAAATGGGCGAGTTG
>JAJDAX010000119.1 GCA_029261615.1 Nitrospinaceae bacterium | reverse complement strand
GTATCCTTGTCAAACTTCCCTCCCGCGTGCAATACCGTCATAACCACTTCTGCCGCGGAGATTTGTCTGTCTGTGTGTATATCGGTCGGAATGCCGCGCCCGTTGTCCGAAACTGTTACCGTCCCATCTATGTGCAGGATGACTTCGATATTTGAACAGAACCCCCCAATGGCTTCATCGACGCTGTTATCGACGAGTTCATATATCAGGTGATGGAGACCGTCAAGTCCGGTTCCTCCAATGTACATGGCGGGACGCTTACGAACCGCCTCAAGACCTTCAAGTATTTTGATATTGGAGGAATCGTAAACTTTCGGCTCTTTTGGAATAGGATCTTTATGTGGGTCTTCCGTGTTTTCCATAAATCCTTAAGAGAAGTTTAAAGAATTAAAACAGTAGTTGAAGTAGGGACTGTGGATTTGAGGAAAAACCACATAAAGACCCAATTTCTAAGGAACTTTTCAGTGAATAAAGCCGTATGAAATTGGACTGTCTCCGGTTACGGATGGGGAAAAGTTTTGACTTGGTTATTATAGCAAATTTTGGGGCCAAATATGGACAGAATTTCAACGTTTTTTTAACAATTCAGCCATGCTCGATAATTTTGACAATCTCATCGACAGTATTCTCTATTTCCTTGTTTTCTTTAACCAATTTTGAAATCTTTTTGTGGGAGAAAATGACGGTCGTGTGGTCTTTTCCACCAAACTGACGTCCAATTTCCGGGAGGGAGGCCGGGGTGTATTCCCGGCAGATAAACATGGCGATTTGACGGGGTACAGAAATCTCGCGAGATCGGCGTTTTGACTTCAAATCCTGGACCTTCAGATTGAAAAATGACGCAGCGGTTTTCATGATATTGGGAATGGTGAAGTTGCGGTTCTTATCGACCGTAAAGTCCCTGAGAACCTCCTGAGCCAATTCCATATCAAGGTTACGCTTGGTGAATGAAGCGTACGCGATGACCCTCAGGAGGAGTCCTTCAAGTTCGCGGATGTTCGATTTTATGTTTTGTGCAAGAAATGCGGCAACATCCTGAGAGATTTGTTTCTTATGGCCTTCCGCTTTTTTGAACAGGATGGCAATCTTGGTTTCGAGGTCAGGGGGAATGATATCTGCAATTAATCCACTCTCAAAACGTGAACGCAACCTCTCTTCAATATCGTGCATGTCCTTGGGGTAGCGGTCTCCCGAGATCACGATTTGCTTGTGGTACTCATATAGAGAGTTAAACGTGTAGAAAAACTCTTCCTGTGTCCGCTCCTTGCCTCCGAGAAACTGTATGTCATCAATTAGAAGAACATCCAAGGGTCGGTATCGTTCGCGAAAAGAATGCATCTGGTCGCGTTTAATCGATTCAATGAGGTCCACCGTGAAATTTTCAGCAGAAAGGTATCGCACTTTGGCGTCCGGGTGGGCTTTCAGGATTTCATTTCCAATGGAATGCAACAGATGGGTTTTCCCAAGCCCAACAGCACCGTATAAAAACAAGGGATTGTAGTTGAGCCCCGGATTGTTTGAAACCGCCTCGCAAGCCGCCTGGGCAAATTGATTGTTAGGCCCGACAACGAAACTGTTGAATTTATATTTTGGATTAAGGCACGTGCGGTAAGCAGGACTGGCGGTCCGCATAAAAACAGGAGGGGATGGATCCGGTTGGTTCGCGGGTGTGGGCTGCGCTGGCTCCTGATCATTTGAGTCAACCGTAGTTTTGGTTGGTGTAGCAGCTTTTGGTAGGAGCCCACCGGGAATGACCTCAAACATGATCTCCATTTTTTCGCGAGACAGGTTATTTAAAGTGTCCTGAATAAGGTCGAGGTAATTTTCTGTCAGGCATTTTTCATAAAACCGGTTGGGCACGGCAATGGTCAATCGGTTGTTTTCTTTTGATGCGGGAAATGTTGGAGAAAACCAGGTGTTGAAATTTTCGGGGAGAATCTTTTTTTCGATTTCCTGCAAGCAGGAGTTCCAGAGAGAATTCATGGAGGGTCCTTGATAACGTGGCTAAATTGCTCAATAAAATTTTAAGATAATTCTTGGTGGGAATGGACGAACTATAGAAAACCCATGCGACCTTGGCAACCAAAAAAAATAAAAGAAATCCAGGGAAATTCATAAGAGTCGTAATAACAAATTATTCGCGTTCAAATTTATTTTTTTCTTTCCACAACCTTTCTAACAAAAACCTCACACCTTATTCCACCCACAATAAAACCGCTTTGTTTTTCTAGGTTTAACCCAAGGCAACCTTGACCCATCCGGCAACTAACAGGAAGGGGAAAATGCCCTCCCCGGGAAAACCCTTATCCATGCTTAATTTCCCGGTAGCGTAAATTTTTTACTTGCACTTTCCCGCCCCAAAGTACAAGGGGCTTCCTCCTGCCTTTAGGGAGTGGCGAGTCCCGCCACTCCCTCCTCCCATTTTCAACCGGGGGAAAAATACAAGGTTGGAAATAAAAATTTTTTGTGGTTGACAGGTTTTTTTATTTATCAGGTTAAATGATCCAAAGCTTCCCGGCACACACATGACTCTGGAATTTTTTCAAACCATCACACCCTTTTTGAATCTGACCCTCATGCTGGTACTGGGCATGATCGGATGGATCATTAGGCGTTTGCTTCTTGGGGTGGAAAGCCGCCTGAATGAGATCCGTCGGGACGCAATGAAGCGGTTTGAAAAAATTGACCGCATCCTTGAGCGCCTGGAAACAACACGGAACACCGACCAGAGGAAATTATATGAGCAATTTGTCACCAAAGAGTGGTTCCTGCTCGCCTCAGGTAAAACGGAATCCTCCCTTGGAGGAATTTTCCGACAATTGCAGACACTCAACCAGAAGTTCCAACACAAAAAAAGACATTTCCCAAAAACTGGTTGAATATTCTCCTTCAGCAACTCCCTCATTGGGGATATTGGACCCGTTATTGTCTGACTTGGTGGATGCCAGGGGAGAAATCAAGAAGGCTCTCAGTTTTTCCCCGGATGAATTACCCATCCACCGAATTCACGTTATGTACGTGGACCGCATTCTCGATGTAATAAAAGCGCGCCAGCAAAGTAAAAGGGTCGATCGCAACCAACTGCTGCTGGAATCACTCCAGACGGTGGTTCGGTTCCTTCTCGACAGGGGGGAAACCGATTGCGCTCAGGTCCTCGGGGATCATTTGGAAGAAATAGAGCAAAAGGTGAAAAGAACTTGGGATCATTCCGACAATCAGCAGACCTTGTCCGGGGATTTTCGTCAATCCGCAAAGCCATCGCCCGCTCTGTCTCCCCCTTCCCCAAAAACCAGAGGGAAGACGTTGAGCAAAGAAGATCCCGTGCAGTGAGTGACTTGTCATGGTTTGCCCAGACTTATTTTCCACATTACCTGACCGACCCACCCTCAAAAATGCATGAGGCCCTCTATGCGAGTTACCAGAAAATCATCCTGAATGCAGTTGAAAGTAAGCGCGGGCATAAACAGGCGGAAGCGGCCCCTCGCGGGCACGCAAAATCGACCCTGACCTCGCTAATCCTCCCCCTCTGGTGCATTGTCGGTAAACATCGCCGGTTTATTGGCATCATTTCGGATACAGGCCCTCAAGCTCAGGAATTTCTGGAATTCATTAAAGCTGAACTTGAGGCCAACGAACGGCTTCAAACAGATTTTCCGGAAGCCTGCGGTCGCTCCCACCCTTGGCGTCAGGGCCAGATCGTCACCAAAAATGGTATCGGGCTTAAATGCTGGGGAAAACGTAAAGCCATACGCGGTGCCCGCCACGGCAACCGTCGGCCTGACCTTGTAATCTGCGACGATCTTGAAAGCGATGGCAGTATCGATTCACCAACACAAAGAGAAAAAGACCGCACCTGGTTTTTTAAGGCCCTGCTCAAAGCAGGCGGGGTTTACACAGTGTACCTGGTGGTTGGAACGATCCTACATTACGACTCCCTTTTGTCCTGCCTGCTGAAACGTCCTGGCTGGAATGGTCGTGTCTGGCAGGCCGTATCGAAGTTTTCTACCTCCCCTCTTTGGGAAACCTGGGAGTCTCTTTACATTAACAATGGAGAAAAGGCCGCCGATCAATTTTTTAACCTGAATAGAAACGTCATGCTGAAAGGAACGGACGTGCTCTGGCCGGAGGTGGAAGACTATGCCTACCTCATGAAAATGCGGATATCAGACGGGCCCGCCTTTTTCGATTCTGAAAAGCAGAATGAACCTCTGCACCCGGATGATGCGTTGTTTCACGAAGATTGGTTTCACTTTGCAGAGGAGGAAGACATTGAAACCCGGCTGGGGGCGGAAAGTTATCAGGGAATATTTTGCGCGGTCGACCCTTCCATGGGGAAACAATCCAGGCGACACGACCCGTCGGCCATCATCATCGGCGGTCTTATGAAAGATGGCATTGTCGATGTGCTGGAAGCGGATATCGTAAAACGCCATCCGGACAAATTAATGCTGGACCTCTTCGCCTGGCACAAAAAATACGGGTTCCGTCTGGTGGGAATAGAA